>CANJYI010000110.1 GCA_947478975.1 Chthoniobacteraceae bacterium | reverse complement strand
CCGGAAAGTTTTACACTTTCACAGGCCGCCATAGGGGGGTAACTGGTTCCCCATGCGTTTCCTCCCCTCACTGCTCCTGTCCGCCTGCGCCTCCGTCTCGCTCATCGCTGCGCCCCCTCTGGTCCCAGCCGAAGCCATTGGCAAGAAAGGCGAACTGCTCTTTAGTGACGATTTCGAAGGCAGCGTGGCTGCCGTCTGGCACAAGGTGGTGCCGACGTTTACTGTTGAAAACGGGGCGCTGAAGGGAGCGCAGACGCGCGACGTGGAGGTGCCGGCCACCGATGGAAAGCCCGCGGTCAAGCCGCACGCGGCGGTGCACGGGCTCGAAATTCCGACCAAGGACAGCATCGTCGAGGTGAAGATCCGTTTCGAAGGAGCGTCCATGTTGGACGTGGAGTTTGACGACCGGAAGTACACCGGCGCCCACTACGGACACATCTGCCGCGCGCAGGTGCGCCTCAATGCGGTGCAGATCATCGACGAGCGCGACGGAGGCATGCGCAACGACATTCGCGAAATGCGGATGGATCCGGCCCGGAAGGCGGAGGGGGACAAACTGCTGGTGGGGCGGAGTGCGTCGTTTCCCGTCAACCTTGAAAAGAGCCGTTGGTACACGCTTCAGGTGGAGACGGTGGGGGAGGAGATGCGGGTGAGCATCGACGGGAAGGCCGTCGGCTATTTGAAATCCTCGGGAATCGGGCACGCAACCAAATCCAAGATAGAGCTGGGCTGTGCGGGCAAGGACGGCTTTTTCGACGACCTCAAGGTCTGGAATGCGCTCCCTGCCGCAGGGAAGTAGGCAGGAAACGTCAGCCTGTCGGCCACCGCGGGCGGACCCGTGCCGCGTTCAGCACCAGTAGCGGAAGAAAAAGAGAACCCGGCTTGCTGCACTAAACCAGAGGGGCCTGCCCTTGAGTTGTTGGAGCGTGATCTGGCGCGACTCGGCCAGGTCCGCAAGAAAGGACGCCTCCAGGGCCCGCTTCGTCGGTTCGCGGGTCAGGACGACCTCCACCTCCAGGTCATGAAGAAAGCTGCGATGGTTCAGGTTTACCGAGCCGATGGTGTAGGTGCTGTCGACGATCAGCACCTTTTTGTGGGCAAACGGTCCGCCGCGTTCAAAGACGCGCACTCCTCTGCGGAGGAGTTTTTTGAGGATGGCGTGGTTGATGTACCGCATGAGGACCAGGTCGTTTTTTTCCGGCAGAATGATGGTCACATCGCCCTTTCGGGCGCGCCGGCAGAGGGCCCGTAGGAGGCTGCGCGGCGGCAGGACGTAGGGGTTTTGAATCCAGACCCTTTGCCTGAAGTTTTTGATGCGTTGCTTGATCTGAAAGTTCATCTTCCAGCGGGCCCAGAAGGAGTCGTTGAAGGAGACCAGCCAGTGCTTTTCCAGGACTTTGGAAAGCCCCTTGCGGCGGCGAAAAAAGATCCGTTCAAAGGCGAGTCTGAATGACAAAACATCCTTCCCCGTCAGGCGCACCCCGATGTCGCGCCAGGCGGCCTCCCCGGCCACTTCCCGCAGGTGCACATCCGAGACATTCAGACTCCCCACCCAGGCTGCCCGGGAATCAATCAGGGTGACCTTGCGGTGAAAACCACGGTTGAGGGTCCGGATACGGCGCCAGAACTGGGACAGGATGCTGAGCAAACCTCCTGTGCGTCTCCTGCCTTTGGAGGAGGGAACGTGCCACGGCATCCCCCGGTAGACGTGAACCTGGGCCCCGCATGCCTCCAGTCGGCGAAGCAGTGAGTCATCGACAAGAGGCCCGCCCCAGTGGTCGCAGATAAGCCGCACTCGGACCCCTCTGTTTGTGGCGCGCTCGAAGCTGTCACAAATCCGTTCTGCAAGGACGCCGGCCTCAAAAATGTACACCTCCATGTCCACTGAGACCTTGGCGCGATCTATCTCGCAGAGCAGTGCCCGGTAAAACTCGTCTCCATCCAGATAAAGGGTCTCACTGTCCCAGGACGTCTTTTCGGGCATAAGGGTTCTCGCGGGTGAGTGCTCGGCAACCGGCCACCTCAAAGCGCATCCTTAGCGACTTCACTGGGGTAAGGAAGCCGGAAGCCGTGTCTTGCCGGAAAACCGCCGCACCCTGGGAGCCTATCGGGCGGGGCCTTGGGCGTCGCTTCGAAGCTGCGCGGCCTTGGAACGGATGGCTTCGCGCTTGGATTCATCCAGGCGAGTGAGGTTTCTGACCTGCATGGACATTCGCTGGTTGAGCCGCATTGCGGGTTCGTGTTGGAGCAGAAAGTCCCAGTAGAGCGTCGTGAACGGGCAGGCGGTTGGCCCCGTGCTTTCCGCGGGATCAAAGCGGCAGCCGGAGCAGTAGTTGCTCATGCGCTGGATATACTTGCCGGTGGCGATATAGGGCTTGCTGGCCATCAGCCCGCCGTCGGCGTGTTGGGACATGCCGAGGGTGTTGGGCAGTTCGACCCATTCCACCGCGTCCACATAGACGGCGAGATACCAGGCGTGGACTTCGCGGGGGCGCACCCCGAACATGAGCGCGTACAGGCCCGTGACCATCAACCGTTGGATGTGGTGCGCGTAGCCAAATTTGAGCGTCTGTGCCAGGGCGTCCTGCATGCACACCATCTCGGTTTTGCCGGTCCAGTAGAATGGGGGCAGGGGATGGACGGCACCGAGGGCGTTGAGCTCCATGTAATCCGGCATCTGGCGCCAGTAAATCCCCCGGACGTATTCGCGCCAGCCGAGAATCTGTCGGATGAACCCCTCCACACCTGCAAGTGGCGCCCGGCCCTGCTTCCATGCGTTCTCGGCCGCCTCGATGACCCGACTCGGGTGGAGCAGTTTGAGGTTCAGCACGGTGCTGAGGCGGGAGTGAAAAAGCCATGGCTCGTTGGTCCACATGGCGTCCTGCCAGTCTCCAAATTCGCCGAGACGGTGGGCGATGAAGTCCTCCAGCGCCTGTACGGCCTCCCCGGCCGTGACCGGCCAGTCAAAGGCAGTGAGATCCCCCGGATGATCGGCAAAGCGCTCGTTCACCAGCGCGAGCACTTGCTGCGTGAGGGCGTCCGGCTTGAACTGCCTTGGCGGCACGTGCAGCGGCGGCCCGCTTTTGCCGAAGCTTTTGCGGTTTTCACTGTCAAAGTTCCAGGCACCGCCCGCAGGCTTGCCCTCTTCCAGCAGCACGGCGTGGCGCTGCCGCATTTCCCGATAGAAAAACTCCATGCGGAGCTGTTTGCGGCCCTCCGCATGGGCGGCAAACTGAGCGTGGCTGCACAGGAAATGACGGTCCTCCCGGATTTCCAAAGCAATGCCGGCCGCTTCCGCCGCCTCGCAAATCTCCTTGCGCACACTCCACTCGCCGGGCTCGACGATGACCCACCGTTGGGGAGTAAGGCGCGCCGAAGACTCCGCAAGAGCGGCGCTGAACGTCTCCGCACTGCTCTTCCTTGAAGCCCCGTCCGGCTCCTGCCAAACGCCTGAGCAGCCCGTGAGCTGCCTGTAAAAAACCTGCCAGCCCTTCGCCTTTAGCGCCTCGCGGTGGTGCCGCATCGCCGACAGGAAAAGAGCGGTGCGCGGCTTGCCGCTCCACACCTTCGTGCTTTCATGGGCCACCTCCGCCATCCAGATGGCGTCCAAACCCGGGTCAAAACCATCGAAGGCTGCGGAGTCTGCATCGAGCTGGTCGCCAAGGATGAGGACGAGATTTCGCATGGGCACTGGTCTTGCAGGAGCGAACGCACCCCCTGCGGCTAGTGGCCCGCGAGTCTGGCTTGAAGCGCTTCCTGCAGGCGGACCCGCAGGGAGTTTTCCGGGAGACGTTCGATCACTTCATTGAGGAAGCCGTAGGTGATGAGCCGGTACGCGTCCCGTTCTGAAATGCCGCGGGCCTGCATGTAGAAGAGCTCCTCGGCATTGATTTCACCCGTGGTGGCGCCGTGCGAACAGCGCACCTGATCGGCGAGAATCTCGAGGCCGGGGAGCGAGACGGCCTCGGCTTCCGCGCTCAAGACCAGATTGCGTACCTTCTGGTAGGCGTCCGTCCGGTGGGCGTGGGGTGCCACCCGGATCAGGCCCGCGAAGATGGTTTTTGCCTCGTCGTAGAGGGCGTTTTTATAGAGTAGATCACTCGACGTGTCCGGGGAACAGTGGTCCTGAAGCGTACGCTGGTCGAACTCCTGCGCGCCATCGGCCACCGTCGCGGCCAGCATTTCGCTCCGGGCTCCCGCGCCTCGCAGGTGGCTGACACTTTCGCTGCGGGCAAAACTGCCACCGAGGTGCAACGAGAGATGCACCGCCTTGCCGCCGGCTCCGACTACGGTCGCGTTGGAATGGAGTGCCACTGTCTGGCGGCTCCAGTCCTGAACTGAAACGTAGTGGACTTCGGCGCCCTGGCCCACGTGCAGGTCGTGAACCCCGCATGCCAGGTTGCGCGAGTCGCTGTGCGCCTTGAACCAGTCCACAAAGGTGACGGAACTTCCCTCCTCAGCGATGAGGAGGGTGTGCGGGAAAATCGACTGGCCTGAGCCCGCAATCCAGTGGAACGCCTGCAGGGGCGCCTCCACCTTCACGCCTTTTGGCACATACAGGAACGTTCCCGTGCGCACCGAAGCCTGGTGCAGGGCCAGATGCTTGGCGGACCCGAACAAGGCTTCGCTCCGCATGAAGTAACGCTGCACCAGCTCGGGATGCTGCTCGATCGCCTCCTCGAGGGGCAACCAAATGACGCCCTGATCCGCCACCGCGGAACGGGTGCGCGCCACCAGTTTGTCGTTTGCAAAGACAAGGCTGCCCGCGTGGGAGTCCGCCCCCAGAGAGAGGGGGAGCAGCGAGTCGGTGACCTCCAGCGCCACGGGACGTGCCGGGGTGAAGTCCTGCGGATCGAAGGCGCGCAGGTTGGAAAAGCGCCAGGCCTCGTCGGTGCGGGAGGGGCGGGGCAGCGCGTCAAAACGGAGGGCGGCCTGCTGCCGGGCCTCGCGAAGCCAGTCGGGCTGGTTCGCAAAGGCCTCGGCGGCGGGAGGGGCTTGCAAAAGAGATTCGCTCATGAAGAAGGGATGGGGACGGCGTTGGCGCGTTGGGCTCTAGCCGACGGAGTCTTCCATTTCGAGGTCGATCAGGCGCTTGAGCTCCACGGAGTACTCCATGGGAAACTCGCGCACGAGGTCGTTGACGAACCCGTTTACAGAGAGACTCATAGCCTGCGCTTCCGAGAGGCCGCGTTGCTGCATGTAGAAGATCTGCTCGGCGCTCACCTGGCTCACCGAGGCCTCGTGCTGCACGGAGTTTCCCGACCCGCGCACGGTAATGGCGGGATAGGTGTCTGTGCGGCTGGTGGAGTTGATCAGGAGGGCGTCGCACTCCGTGTTGTTTTTGCAGCCTTTGAGGTGCTTGGGAATGTGCACCAGCCCGCGGTAGGAGGAGCGGCCCTTTCCGATGGAGATGGATTTGGCGATGATGTTCGAGGTGGTCTCGTCCGCAGCGTGGATCATCTTGGCGCCCGTGTCCTGGTGCTGGCCGTTGTTGGCAAGCGCGATGGAGAGCACTTCTCCGCGGGCCTTGCGCCCTTTGAGAATCACGCCCGGATACTTCATTGTGAGCCGGGAGCCGATGTTGCAGTCGATCCATTTGACCTCCGCCTCCTCGTGGGCGATGGCCCGCTTGGTGACTAGGTTGAACACGTTGGCACTCCAGTTTTGGACGGTGACGTACTGGATCTTCGCACCCTTGAGCGCGACCAGTTCCACCACGGCCGAATGCAGGGTCGCGGTTTCAAACTTGGGCGCGGTGCAGCCTTCCATGTACATGACCTCGGAGCCCTCGTCGGCGATGATCAGGGTCCGCTCAAACTGGCCGAAGTTTTCGGCGTTGATCCGGAAGTACGCCTGCAGGGGGTGCTTCACCTTGACCCCCGGGGGCACGTAGATGAAGGACCCGCCGGAAAACACCGCCGAGTTCAGCGCACTGAACTTGTTGTCCCCGGTCGGGATGACCTTGCCAAACCACTTTTTGAAGAGTTCAGGATGCTCCTTGAGTCCGTCGGTGGACCCCACAAAAACAACCCCCTGGTCGCCCAGGGCCTTCTTCATGTTGGAGTAGACCGCCTCGGAGTCAAACTGGGCTTCGACGCCGGCGAGGAACTTGCGCTCCTGCTCCGGAATGCCGAGGCGCTCGAAGGTGCGTTTGACGTCGTCGGGAACCTCGTCCCACGAGCGGGTAGGGCGCTGGGCGTTTGCCAGGTAGTAGCGGATCTTCTCGAAGATGATGTTTTCCAGATCCTCGCTGGCCCAGTGCGTTGGCATGGGTTTGGAGAAAAATACATCCAGCGCTTTGTGGCGGAATTCGCGGATCCAGTCCGGCTCGCCCTTGACGTTGGAGATGTAGTCCACGGTGGCGTGGCTGAGGCCGGAACCTGCGTCGAAGGTGTGTTGTTCCGGATAATGGAAGTCGCCGCGGGTGCGGTCGACATCCAGTTGGGAGAGGGTTTCGGTGGACATGCTTGGGAAAGGTTGGGCGTTGGCCGCGGGTCAGTGGCAGAAAGACGGGACTCAGGCGTGGACGGGCTCGGCTGCGAGGGCGGCTTCGGAAAGCTCGTCCCGGATCCAGTCGTACCCCTTGGCCTCGAGCTCGAGGGCGAGTTCGGGGCCAGCGCTGCGCACGATGCGGCCGGCCACCAGCACGTGGACCACGTCCGGGGTGATGTAGTCGAGGAGGCGCTGGTAGTGGGTGATGACCAGAATCCCGAGGCTGGGGCCGCGCAGGGCGTTGACCCCCGCGGAAACGACCTTGAGGGCGTCGATGTCCAAACCGGAATCCGTCTCGTCCAAAATTGCGTAGGAGGGCTTGAGCATCGCCATTTGCAGCACTTCATTGCGCTTTTTTTCGCCTCCGGAAAACCCTTCGTTGACCGAACGGGCGGTGAAATTGCGCGGGATTTCAAGACGGTCCATTTCCTTGTACAGGTCGCCGTAGTATTCGGTGGCCTCGAGTTCCTCACCCGCGGCAAGGCGTGCCTGAAGGGCGGCGCGGATGAAGTTGGCGTTGCTGACTCCGGGGATCTCCACCGGGTATTGGAAAGCGAGGAACAGGCCGGCGCGCGAGCGGGCGTCCGGTTCCATGCCGAGTACGTTGACCCCGTCGAGGAGGACCTCTCCCTCTGTGACTTCGTAGTCGGGGTGGCCGGCGATCACTTTGGAGAGGGTGCTTTTGCCTGAACCGTTGGGGCCCATGATCGCGTGGACGGAGCCTTTTTCAATTTCGAGATTGAGGCCACGGAGGATCTGTTGGCCGCCGACGACACGGGCATGGAGGTTGTGGATGACGAGACTCATAAAGGGTGGTGGGAAAGTGAAGAATTGGCGCCCAGGGCTGCTGGGCTTTGGATGAATTTCAGTTAGGAAACAAAGTAGGGAGCGGCGGAAGCGGCCGGGCCGCTGGATCCGTGCGGGAGCGGTTCGGAAAGGTGGGCGGGCTGTGTGTGGGCGTGGGACTGCTGCCCGCACTTGGCACAGGTACCCCGGAAGGAAACCTCCTGTTGGGAGATGGTAACGCCCTCGGGCAGGTGCCAGATCTGGTCTGGAGGCATCGGGGTGTGGACGGGCAGGTCGGTGACCGAGCCGCAGTGGGAGCAAAAAAGGTGGGCGTGTTCGCTCAGGTTGGCGCAATAGCGGGAAGGCTCGCGTTCGTGGTTGACCATGCGCACCTGTCCGGAGGCTGCGAGTGTTTCGAGGCAGTTGTAAACGGTTGCTAGAGAGATGGAGGGGACGCGTGTTTTAACGCGAAGGAAGACCTCCACTGCGCTGGGGTGGTCGGCGCGGGCCATGAGCGCTGCGAATACCGCCTTGCGCTGCTCTGTCTGACGGGGGCCTTTTTTGTGCGGGAGCGCATCAGGTGTGGCGGTTTCTGTGGAGGGGGACATAGTTTCAGCTTCGTTCGGTTGCCGAAGCTTATCAAGAATTGTTCTTATTAAGGTCTGATTCGCAGGCCACCTTTGCATCCCACACACTTGCCCGGCGCGCCACTTCAGGCCGGGGATGGTGCGCCCCCTTCGGCGGTCGCAGGAGGATTCCCGGCCCGGGGCGGATCCAACGCGAAGGCGCGCCGGCCGATAAAAGACGCGTTGCCGCATGAGGTTAAGTGCAATGCAATCAGGCTCGCAACTTCGTTCAATCCCACCATAAAAACGGCTGACACATTTGGCAGGTGCGATTAGCTTGCCGCGCCGTGTCCAAAGCCCAGCGTCTTTTTCTGCTCCTTCTTCTGCTGACGCTTGTCGTCGGGCTGAAGGCTTGGGTCGAGTATACCTCCAAGGGGCCGCT
>CANJYI010000109.1 GCA_947478975.1 Chthoniobacteraceae bacterium | reverse complement strand
TCGGGGGGGGCGGGACAACTATACAACGGGTGGCTGCGGGAGTCTCGCCCATAAGGGGCGTCCGCGAGGGCGTGTCTGAGACGACTCCGGCGCACTCAATACCCATTTTGAGGCGAGCAGAGTGGGAAGGAGAAGCCTGCAGTGGGCAATGCCGCGCGGTTGGCGTTGGGTGTGTTTGCAGTGCGGCGACAGAGGGGGAGGCTTGACGTGGGAAGGTGCCGTGCACAGGGTTACAGCGTTTCCTTTCCCCCTTTGACCATGTCCTCCCCCTTTTCCGCCTTGGCGCGTGAATCCACGGTGGGCCAACCCGGTTTTAACCGTTGGCTCGTTCCTCCGGCCGCCATTGCCGTGCACATGTGCATTGGGCAGGTTTACGGCTTCAGTGTTTTTAACAAGCCTCTGACCCTTGCGCTGGGTACGGATATCACCAAGGTGCAGTTCGCCTATCAGATTGCGCTGATGATGTTGGGATTGTCCGCCGCGGTTTTTGGCAAGTGGGTGGAGCGCAGCGGTCCGCGCAAGACAATGCTGGCCTCTTTGTTTCTTTTTTGCGGCGGACTGGTGCTCTCTTCTTTGGCCGTGCGGATCCAGTCTCTGCCGTTGCTTCTTTTTGGTTACGGAATCGTGGGAGGTATCGGGTTGGGGCTGGGCTATATTTCGCCGGTATCAACTCTGGTAAAGTGGTTTCCGGACAGGCCGGGAATGGCCACGGGAATGGCGATCATGGGCTTTGGCGGAGGGGCTCTGATCGGCTCGCCCCTGGCGCAGGAACTGATGAAGCACTTCGCGGGAGAGGGCACCACGGGGGCAGGGGAGGCCTTGCTGGTCATGGCTGGGAGCTACTCAGTCTTCATGCTGTTTGGGGCTTTTCTGGTGAGGGTGCCAGCCGAGGGGTGGCGCCCAGAGGGTTGGGTTCCGAAGGCGGCCACACAGGCCATCACGGGGGCGAGCGTGGCGGTGGACACCGCATGGAAGACGCCTCAGTTCTGGCTGCTTTGGGTCGTGCTTTGTATGAATGTAAGCGCGGGGATCGGCGTTCTCGGACGCGCCGCCGACATGTGTCAGGATATGTTCGGTGTTTCAGCCGCGATCGGAGCCGGCTTCACGGGGCTGTTGAGTATATTCAACATGGGCGGGCGTTTCGCCTGGTCCTCGGTGTCGGACCTTACCGGCCGCAAGGCGGTTTACAGCATCTACTTCATCCTTGGGGCGGCGCTCTATGCGGTGTTGCCGTATGCGCAGCAAACCCAGAATAAAACGCTGTTTGTGGCTTGTACGGCCCTAATCATCAGCATGTACGGCGGCGGCTTTGCCACGATCCCGGCCTATTTGCGGGACTTGTTTGGCTCCTATCAGGTCGGTGCCATTCACGGCCGTCTCATCACTGCGTGGAGTGTGGCGGCCGTGATCGGCCCAGGTCTGATCAACAGCCTGTTTACCAGCCGGGTGGCCGGTGGCATTCCAAAGGCGGAGGCCTACAACGGGACCTTTTATCTCATGTGCGCTCTGCTTGGCGTCGGACTCGTTTCAAATCTGCTGGTGCGGCCAGTCTCTGAGCGGCACCACCTCAAACAGCCCTGATCCTTTCTCTTTCCCATGAAACTGTTCCTGTCCTGGCTGCTCGTCGCCCTGCCTTTGGGGTGGGGCGTGACGCAATCCATCAAGAAAGCCACCCCTCTTTTCAGCCAGCCGCCCGCACAAACGGCACCGGCTCCAGTGCCCTAGGGCGTGTTCCCGGTGGGGGACTTTCCGCTGACTCGTCAGGGGCGGGCAGTGATCCGCAGATGATAGATTCCACAGATGTCGGTTGAGATCTTCTCTAATCTGTTGAATCTGTGCAGCCTGCGGATGAATCACTGATTCAAAGGCGCGCGGGATTTATTCAGGAAGACTTGCGCAGCGTGAGCACCACGGCCTTTGAGACGGGCGTGTTGCTTCGCTTCGCCACGCTCCCGATGGGGACGAGGACGTTGGTTTCTGGAAAGTAGGTGGCTAGGCACCTTTCGGGAATCGGATAGGCGACAAGAATGAACCGGCGCGCCACGCGCTCAACTCCGTCGGTGTGGTTGAAGAGGTCCACAACCTCCCCGGGCTCCCAGCCCTCCCTTTTGATGTCCCCCGGGTTCATGAAAACAACGCGGCGCTCGTGGAAAACCCCGCGGTACCGGTCGTCCAAGCCATAAATGGTGGTGTTGAACTGGTCGTGGCTGCGGATGGTCATCATGAGGTATTCGTCTCGACCGATCCTCGGAAAGGAGAGCTCGGAGACATGGAACCGGGCCTTTCCTCCAGCCGTGCTGAAACGTCCCTCCCGGTTTGCGTTGGGCAAGTAGAAGCCGCCGGGGATTCGGGCGCGGGCATTGTATTTTGAAAATCCCGGGATGGTTTTTTCAATGGCGTCGCGGATGTGGTCGTAGTGTCGGTCGAAACTTTCCCAGTCCACTAGGCTGCGGCCTCCCAGCGTGGCGCGTGCCAGGCGCGTGACGATGGTCGGTTCGCTCAGCAGGTGGGGCGAGACTGGGGTGAGCCCGCCCCGGGATGCCTGCACAACGCCCATGGAGTTCTCGCACGTCACAAACTGAAGCTCCCCGTGCACCCTGTCCTGATCACTCCGTCCGAGGGTGGGGAGGATCAGCGCCTCCCGGCCGTGCACCAGGTGGCTGCGGTTGAGTTTTGTGGAAACCTGAACCGTCAGGGCGCAGCGCCGCAGCGCCTCCGCGGTAAAGAGCGTGTCGGGGGTGGCCGATAGGAAGTTGCCGCCCATGGCGATGAAAACCCGCCCCAGGCCCGAATGCATCGCCTTGATGCTCTCGACAACGTCCCAGCCCTCGGCCCGTGGGGGGGCAAAACCAAAAACCTCCTGGAGCTTGTCGAGAAAGGGCTTTCCCGGCTTTTCATAAATCCCCATCGTTCTGTCGCCCTGCACATTGCTGTGGCCTCGCACGGGGCAGGTGCCTGCTCCCGGCTTCCCGATGCTTCCCTTTAACAGGAGCAGGTTGACCACCTCCTGGATGGTTTCGACGGCATTCCGGTGCTGGGTGAGCCCCATGGCCCAGCACGCGATGATGCGGCTCTTTCCTGCGATGAGGTCCGCGGCGGCCTGGAGTTGCTCCATGGCAAGGCCCGAGCCCTCGAGGACCGTCTCGAAGCTTACTGCGTCGAGACCGGCTGCGAGCGCCTCATAACCCTCCGTGTGTTCGCGGATGAAGGCGTGGTCCAGCACAGCACCCCCGGACTGGCGGTCGGCGGCGAGCAGCAGCTTCATGATCCCTTTGAGTAGGGCCATGTCTCCGTTGATGCGGATTTGGAGGAACAGCTCGGTCAGGGGTGCGGTGATGCCCAGCGCCCCTTTGACTTCCTGGGGGTTCTGGAACCCCATAAGTCCCGCCTCCGGCAGCGGGTTTACGGAGATGATCTTGCAGCCGTTTTCCGTGGCCTTCTGGAGTGCGGTCAGCATCCGGGGGTGGTTGGTGCCCGGGTTCTGGCCGAGAATGAGGATGATTTCGGCCTTCGAGAAGTCGTCCAGCGTGACCGATCCCTTGCCGATGCCGAGGGAGTCTGAAAGTGCCACCCCACTGGACTCGTGACACATGTTCGAGCAGTCGGGCAGGTTGTTGGTTCCAAATTCGCGGACAAAAAGTTGGTAGAGAAAGGCGGCCTCGTTGCTGGTGCGGCCGGAGGTGTAGAAGACGGCCTCGTTTGGGCTGGCCAGGCCGTTGAGGTGGCCTGCGATCAGCGCAAAGGCGTCATCCCATTCAATCGGCTGGTAATGGGTTGCCCCCGGAGGAAGGTACATGGGCTGGCTGATCCTCCCCTTTTTTCCGATCTCAAAGTCGTCCAGTTCCGAGAGGGAGGCCACCGAGTTTTCCGCAAAGAATCCGGGGGTCAGTGTTTTGGTGGTCGCCTCCTCCGCAATGGCCTTGGCGCCGTTTTCGCAGTATTCGGCGATGGCGGAGCGTTCGTCGTCGGGATCCGGCCAGGCGCATCCGGGGCAGTCGAAGCCCTCCTTTTGGTTGAGCTGGAGAAGGGCGTTGAAGCCGCGGGCAAGTCCCATCTCACCAAAGACATGGCGCATACTGCTGGCCACGGCGGGAAGGCCGGCCGCCACGTCCGCGACCTCCCCGAGGCGCAGGCCTGTGAAGCGCTCTGGATTCTCCGCGTGTGGAAGGGATGCCTGTGGGTCTGTGAGGGAACGGGCGTTTTTGTCCATGGAGGGAGGCTTTGATTGTGGGCGCTGGAAAAGCAGCGTGAGTCAGGACGGCGTGCCAGCCCGGGCCTCCCCGGGATGGGCACGCAGGAGTCTGTGTTGGCCTGAGTAGAGGTTGAAGCGGTTTTCGCGCAAAAAGCCCGCCAGGGTGATGCCGAACTCGAGCGCGCATTGCACAGCCAGACTGGAAGGCGCCCCCACGGAGCAGACGACAGGCAACCCTGCGAGGGCTGCCTTTTGGACCAGTTCAAAGCTTGCGCGGCCGCTCAGGAAGAGAATTTGCGCGCGCAGCGGGAGCAGGCCTTGGGAGAGGGCGTGGCCGATGAGTTTGTCCACGGCGTTGTGCCTGCCCACGTCCTCGCGCAGGGCAAGCAGCGAGCCTGCATCGTCAAACAACGCGGCGGCGTGGAGACCGCCGGTGACCCCAAACACCCGCTGTTGGGCACTTACGGTGCCGGGAAAAGCGTTTAGGAGGCCGGCGTGAAAACGCACGGTATCGGCGCCGGCCGGGGCGGGAACGTGAACCCGTACCGCTTCGATAGAGGCCTTGCCGCAGACTCCGCAGCTGGAGCTGATGAAGGATTGCCGCTGAAAGATGTGTCTTGGAAGAGAGAGGCTATCGGAGAGCTCAATCTTTAGGACGTTGCCCGCCTGTCCCTGAGTCTCGCGGTCCGAGCAATGCCGGATGGAGAGGACGTCAGCCGCGGAGGTGATGATGCCCTCGGTAAAAAGAAAGCCGAGGGCCAGTTCGAAGTCGTTGCCGGGAGTACGCATGGTGACCGCGAGCTCCCGCTGTTCGCGGCCGAGGGGGGTCGAGTAGCCGAGTCTTAATGCCAGGGGCTCCTCGGTGGCCACCAGATCCTCCAAATGCGCCACACCCCCCTGCGTCACCTTCAGGAGGCGGAGGGCGGTGACCGGTGCCGGATCCATGAGCTCGGGCTACTTTGCCGCAGAGGCTTGCACAGGAGCTGCGTCCCCCAGTTGGAGGGTGGGGGCGGCCACATTTGCGCTCACCTCCAGTGTGATCCAGTGGCCGGCAAGGGCGTGGGAGGGAAAACCGCAGGCGAGGGCGTAGTCCCCGGGTTCGTCGGCGGTGAATTGGAACGAAGCCTTGTTGGAACTAATCCCGACGGTGGCGCTGGGCGTGGCCCCGCCCTTGAAGGCGGGCTCGCCGACCTGGAGTTTCTTGATTTGATCCCGCTCCACCACAACGGCGCTGTGGGGAACCGGGCTGGGATTGATGAAGGCGACCTCCACATTCCATCCGGTGGGAATCCGGTAAACGGCCTTCCCGTAGGAGAAGCCGTTGAAGTTCATGCCGTAGTTGTTCGAAGAGTAGGTCGCAACCAACGTGATGCGAACCGTTTTTGGTTTGTCCGAAAGCCTCAGGAAATCCGCGGGAGTAATGCCCTCGATCAACTCCCGCTTGAGCCCCATGCCTTCGTGGGCGGCAGCGTGTTGCTTGCTGGCGTCATCCGCGCCGAGCGCGCGGCTGGTTAGCACGCCGTTGCCCGCGCAAACGGCCAGCAGAAAAAGGGAAAGGGAGGCGGAGGGGAAAGGTGATTTCATGTGGAAACGACGGAGGAGGACCGAGGGGAGGGGGAAAAGGGGGCGTGGCGGCGGAAACATTCCACCACACCCTCTTTTGTAAGAAAAACAGCGGCAACGTCCGGTTGCTACTTCTGCAGCGGAGCGACTTCCGCACCTGCGGGAACCTTGTCCGCGGGCACAATCTTCCAGACGGCCCCGCGTTCGCCGGCCGCGGGGTCCACCGGGCTGCCGTAGTTGGCGCTTGCGTGGCTGAGGTAGATGTTGCCCGCCTCATCCTCGCCCCCGCTGGTGGGACGAATCGGGGTGTCCAAATCCAGCAACTCCTGCATCTGCCACTTGTTGGCCTTGTCGCGCTGCATGCCCCAGACTTTGCCCGAACCCCAGTCCGCAGCGAAATAAGTGCCCTCGAGGCTGGGGTATTCCTTGCCCCGATACACACCGAGGCCGACTACGCAGATTCCCTGATCTACATGGCTGTATTCTGCAATCGGAAGAATGCCGACCCGCGGCGCACCCTTCTTTTCCAACTCGATGGGGAAGGGATGGCTCCCGCCCATGAATTTCCAGCCGTAGTTTTCACCGCCCTTGCTGTTGGCGGGTTGGAGGTCAATTTCCTCCCAGTGGTTCTGTCCGACGTCGGCGATGTAGAACTCGCCGGTCTTCCGGTCAAAGGAGAAGGTCCAGGGGTTGCGCAGGCCGTACGCCCAGATCTCGGGCTTGGCCTTGGGGTGGATCTTGGAAAACTGCAGCTCGGAAACACCAAAAAGAACCATCTGCTGCAGGGGGGTGACAAAGGGATTGTCCTTGGGGATCCCGTAGGCGCGGTCTGTGGAGGAAACGTTGACGTCGATGCGCAGCATTTTGCCCAGCCAGGTGTGCAGATCTTGGCCCGCGCTGATCACGTCGCCTTCCCAGCCGCCGTCGCCCACGCCGACGTAGAGGTAGCCGTCCGGGCCGAAGGCCATTTTGCCGCCATGGTGGTTACAGTAGGGATAATCAATCTGCATGATCACCCGCGCACTGTCTGGATCAGCCTTGTCGGGATTGTTTTTGGACACCTTGTATTCGACCAGAAGGGTTGCGCCGTTGAACCAAAGGTCGGAATAGCTGACGTAAAAAAGGCCGTTTTCCTTGAACTTCGGGTGGAACTCAATGGCGTAGAGGCCCTCCTCCAGAAAGGAGCTGAGGGTCTTGTCCTTGATGTCCAAAAACGGCTTTGCCAGAAGTTTGCCGTCCTTGACGATGCGCACGAGGCCGTTGCGCTCGCAGATGAAGAGGCGTCCTGAGCCGTCCTTTGGAGCTGAAATGTGTCCGGGATCAACGAGGCCGTCGGCCACTTTGACGAGTTGGATGGAAACCGGGTTCGGCAGTTTGCCGCCGGGCTGGACTGGGGCGGGTTGCTCCTCTGCAAGCAGGGGCGTGCAAAGTGCGGTTATTGTAGAAATGAGGCAGAGGGGAAGGGAGGGGATTTTGGGACTCATTGGGGGGGACTTTGGGTTAAACCGACACCCAAAACTGTTAGGGAGCGCATTCCTCGAAAGCAAGGAGTGGCTTTGTGCGGCAGGCACCTTTACGCAAAGCATCTTCCAGCACTGCAAATCAGCTGAAGTTCCGCACACCGAGCGGGCCCAAGTGCCGGGAGGGGGAGCGAACAAGAGCCGGGCGGCAGCGCGACGTTGCGGGCGCCCCCCAATGGCCACACAACAGCGAGCCAGCCGCAGCGGGGACGAAGAAGAGCCTGTCCACGCAGTCGCCCTTTTTCGCCCCGCCGGGCCAGAGCCCGGGGGCCCGTGCGCAATGGGCCCGCCCTTTTCAAAGACCAGGCCGCTAATTTATCCGTTTCAGCCTACTCTCTTCCAACGGCCCATTTTCGGAAACTGGGCTTCCTCATTAAAATTCCCAGGCAGCAGAATTCGGTTCATTTCCAGTTTGCCCGAGCTCCCCCGACCGTGATTGAATTGCCGCTCTTCGCGGACGCTGGCCGTCCCGGAAACTACTCGGTGGTGTAAAGGTAGCACAGGGGTCTTTGAAGCCCTTAGTCATGGTTCGAATCCATGCCGGGTAACCACTTTTCGACGGACGGGTGAGGGACAGAACAGAGAAAGAACACGTCTTAACGTTGAGACTCCCGGTGGATTTAATCGGCGGCGCGGGAATTCTGTCCGGCACGGAAAGCCTGGGTGGCATCTAGGGGTGGCAGGATAATTGCTTGTCTAACTACGGCCTTCTGCTCTGAAATACACCTCCCGCGGCCCCCACTGCGGTCCATCCCACAATGAATCACAATCAATCTGCGGAGCATCGTCCGCCGACTGGCGCCCTAGTTATCGGAGCGCTTGGAGTCGTTTTCGGAGACATCGGCACCAGCCCCCTTTACTCCTTCAAAGAGTGCTTCCGTGGCCACCACACCGTGCCTGCCACACCTGATAACGTGCTTGGGGTGCTCTCCCTCATCGTCTGGACGCTTACCCTGATCGTCACCATCAAGTACCTGCTCTTTGTCTTGAAGGCAGACCGCAACGGGGAGGGCGGTATTCTGGCCCTGCTCTCTCTGGCGGTGGAGAAGCTCGGGCTTGAATCCAAAACGAGGGGGATCCT
>CANJYI010000108.1 GCA_947478975.1 Chthoniobacteraceae bacterium | reverse complement strand
TATTTCTGTTTGCGTTGTGTTTGTTGTGGGGCGAACTATACTCCTTGCTTCCGGACGGGCTTCTCTCGCCCAGAACATCTCTAAAGACCTATGCACCCTTTCGTTATCTGGCTGATCGCTTTTGCAGTCTGGTGGTTTGCGTCCTCCTTCTTTGAATGGACCCTTCACAGGTATGTGATGCACAGGCCGGTGGGCTCCTTCGACTACCCCTTCAAGGCGCATGCGGTGATTCATCATCATGTCTTCAAGGCCGATCACACCTACCATTTGATCAACCCGGCCGACCGCAAAACCATTCCCATGGCCTGGTGGAACGGTCCGGTGTTGGCGTTGATCTCCGCGATCCCCGTGATGCCGGTGGCCTATTTCCTGGGAAGCTGGATGGTCTACCTCGGCGCTCTTTCCGCCACCGCCGTGTATTACTGCATCTACGAGTACATCCACTGGTGCATGCACCTGCCCAAGTCACGCCGCCTGGAGCGCTCCTGGTTCTTCCGGCGTCTCAACGGCCACCACCTGCTGCACCACCGCTACATGCACAAGAACTTCAACGTGGTTTTCCCGTTGGCTGACATGTGTCTGGGCACCCTGCGTCTGCGCGCCAGCACCCGGTTTGCACAGCCGATTTGCCCCGCCGTGCCTGACGTCCAGCCTCGCGATCTCGCTCCGGAACCGGTCGGCGCGCACTAGCGTCGACGAGAGGCCGCGCGTGGTTGGAGGTTCCTCCAACGAGAGCGGTTTTTCACCGGGCCTTCTTCCCAAAACCGCCATCCTGCAGGGGGTGGCGGTTTTTTTGTGTCCGCCCCCCGGGAAGTTCGACCGGTGGGCCTTTCCCAAGCGCCTAGGTGGGGCGGCCTCAGGGAAAGGTGCTTTCCTGTGCTTGCAAACGGCCCGTTTTGCGCAATGGATTCTTGCCTATGCGCTCCCCTGTCCGCCCCTCCCGTAGAGATTTCCTCAAGCTCGTCTCGCTTTCCTCGGGCGCGATGTTTTTCCCACACATTCTCCGGGGCCAGGCCCCGAAGAAACTCCAGTTCGGAGGCATCGGAGTGGAGGGGAAGGGGAAGATGGACATCGCCAACACCGCAGCCGGTGCCGAGATCGTGGCCCTGTGTGACGTGGACCGGACCCGTTTGGAGCGGGCCAAACTCTTGTATCCCGAGGCGCGCGTGTTTGAAGACTTCCGGGAGATGTTTCAAGCCATGGGCGACAAGCTGGACGGGGTGACGGTTTCCACTCCGGACCACTCGCATTTTCCAGCGGCGCTGGAAGCGATCCGCCGGGGAAAGCACGTCTGCGTGCAGAAGCCCCTTGTCAACCGGGTGTGGGAAGCCGGCCAGCTTCTGGCTGCGGCGCGTGAAAAAAAGGTGTTCACCAACATGGGTAACCAGGGACACCTCATCGAGGGGATCCGCCTGCTCAAGGAATACCTTGAACTGGGCGTCATCGGGCGGGTCAAGGAGGTGCATGTCTGGACCAACCGGCCCATCTGGCCGCAGGGCAGCAAGGCGCGCGACGGGATGATCGCGGCCGAGGCTCCCTCAACCCTCAACTGGAATGCCTGGCTCGCGCAGTGCCCCGAGGACTCCTACCGCCCCGGCCTGCATCCCTTCGCCTGGCGCGCGCACCGCGAATACGGCTCGGGCGCCATGGGCGACATGGGCTGCCACACGATGGACGGCCCGTTCTTTTCCTGCGACCTCGGGGACCCCTATCGGGTCGAGGCCGAGGTGGACGACTTGACGGAGACCACCTTCCCTACTTCCTCACAAATCACGCTTTTGCACAAAACCCCCCGCTTCGGCGAGGTGAAGGTCGTCTGGTACGACGGGGCTCGCAAGCCGGAGCGTCCGGCGGAATTGGATGAGTCCGAAGACTGGAGTAAGGCGAAGGCCGGCGCGCTCTACATTGGCGAGGAGGGCAAACTCATTTGTATTGGGGACCACGCGAGCAAGCCCCGCCTGCTTCCCTATGCAAAACACGAAGCCTGGCTGGCGGCCAAGCTGCCGCAGGCGCGCCTAGAACGTGCGACCGCCAAGAATCCCCAGATCGAACTGATCGAGGCGATTTTGTCCAACCGCCAGTGCGGCTCCAGTTTTGAGTACGCCGTGCCGCTGACCCGGTACGGGCTGCTGGGCAACATTGCAGTGTTGAACCCGGGCAAGGCGCTGGAGTGGAATGCGGCGGCGCAGCGCTTCGGCAACAGCGAGGAGGCCAACCGCCTGCTAAAGCGGAGTGCGGTACGCAAGGGCTGGGAGGCTTACGGGTAGCACATCCACGTTGCCGTCACGCGAGCAGACTCCGCAGGGTCCGGGTGGCGTCTTCCCGGGAAATGGACCCGGAGGCGACAGCGAGGGTGAGGCTTTCCCAGTCGTCTACAGCGAGGGTTTCTTCCCTGAGCAGGTTGTTTTGGCTGAGAAATACGAGGCACCTTGCCAGCGCCGAGCGCTTGTTTCCATCAACGAATGGGTGGTTGCTGCACAGGCAGAAAAGGTAGGCTGCCGCGATCTCGATGGGATCGGAAATCATCAAGGCGCCCATCATCCTCGCCTGCGGGGCGGCCACCGCAGATTCCAGTAGTGCGCGCGAGCGCATTCCCGGGCGCCCGCCGTGGGCGGCCAACACTTCGCTGTGGCTCGCGATCACGGCGTCCACCGTCGGATGCTTGGAGGCTGCATTCATGAAAGTCTGCGAAAGAGTTCGCTGTTCATCTCGCTGAGTCGGCGGGCCGTCTCAGCGGCCTCAGACGCCTCGATGACAGGGGGCTTCATTGGGGCAATCGTGATCGTGCCGCCGGGATGGACCTCGACATTCACTTGGTCGCCCACCTTCAAACGTGCGAGCTGCAGAAGGGCGGAATCGAAGATGAGGCCTTGGGAGTTGCCGATTTTGGATATGGTTTTGACCATGCGTAAAACTATGTATTACCGGGTGGTCGGTCAAGGTTCAGGCGTCTTGGGCGTTTCAGCCTCAATGCCGGGTGAAATGCCGTATCCTTGCAGTGGACCGAGTGGCCAACCTCCACGCGTGGGGGGCTTTTTTTGGGCGCCTTTAAGAATGTGAAGTGATGCTTGGCCGGATACTGTGGTGTTTAGTTTCTCCCACCCCTCCGTCGCATGCGCAAGACACACAAAAAACTCCGCGTTTTGGCTACGCTTCTGCCGTTGGTTTTCTTCCTCGGGGGAGTCGGGGCGTCTTTTGGTTCCGCCGGCAAAGGGGTGCTGGCTGAGGGCGAACGTTTGTTTGATTCCGGCGACTTCGAGGGCGCCATCCGGGAGTGGCGCCATGCCGTGTCGGCTTCCGCCGAGCGGAACGATCCGGCGTTGGTTGCGGAATCATTCCTGCGTCAGGCTGCGGCCTGCCACGAGACGGGCCGACACAAGTTGGCCATGGAGTTGCTGGAGCGCGCGGAAGGTCTTGTTGGGAGTTCCTCCGGCTCTGTTCTGGGCCTGCAAATAACGACCTTGCGGGGCGTGGCTGCCGCGTTTTCACGCCAGTCGGCGCAGGCAGAGCCGTTGCTGCGGGAGGTGTTGCAGCAGACCCGGAAACACAGGGATAAGGACCTGCATGCAAACGCGCTTTGCAATCTTGGCGGCCTGCTTGTTTCGAGGGGCGAATATGACGAGGCGCGGGTGTGTTTTGCCAAGGTGGTTGCAATGGCAGAGGAGATTGGGCGCCCCGATCTGGAAGCCATCGCCAGAAAAAACACGGTCGAGGCATGGATGGGAAAGAGGGAGTTTTTGAGGGCTCAGGAGGAGAGCAGCCGGTTGACGCGAGCGGTCTCGAAGTTGGCGGCTTCACACACAAAGGCCTCGCTGTTTTTGGCGGCGGCCCAGTTGCAGGAGCAGCTTTTCTACAACTCAACGCAGAGTGAGGACGGAATGCGGTTGCAGGCGTTCCGGCACGACGAGGCAGCGCTGGCCGTCGCCGAGGCAATCGGTGATGAGCGCGTGAAAGCCGGGGCCGTGGGGCATCAGGCCCTTTTGTTGGAAGGCGAAGCCCGCTACAAAGAGGCCGCCAGCCTTTCCAGCCGCGCGCTGTTTCTGGCGCAACGGGCGCAGGCCGTCGACCTTGTGTACCGGTTGCAGTGGCAATGTGCGCGCATTGCCGCGAAGGATGGTCGAGGAGGGGAGGCGATCGACTTGTACAGGGTGGCGGTCTCCACGCTCCAATCGGTTCGGAACGACGTGGCGATAAGGCACGGAAATTCCAATGCAAGGTCGTCCTTCCGGGAGGTGGCGGGCGACCTGTATTTGGAACTGGCAGACCTGCTTCTGCGCAAGGCGTCTCTGGCCGAGGATGCCGAAGCTTCGCAGGCGCTTTTGCGCGAGGCCCGCGACACCGCCGAGCACCTGAAGTCGGCAGAGCTGGAGGATTACTTTCAGGACGACTGTGTAAACCGCCTGCGTTCGAAGCAGAAAAATGTCCAGACCCTGGACCCCTCTGCCCTCGTGGTCTACGTGATCCCCCTCGCGGACCGCACCGAGATTCTTGTGGGAACGCCGGAAGGGGAATTGTTGCAGTACAAGTCCGCCGTCGGCGAAGTGAAACTACGGGAAACCATCCGCCGTTTCCGGCTCCATTTGGAGGACAGAACGACCGACGAGTTCATGGAGCAGTCGAGGGAGCTCTATGGTTGGCTCGTAAGGCCCTGGGAGGCTCAAATAAAGCGGCACGGTTGCAAGACCCTCGTTTTTGTTCCGGACGGGGCATTGCGCACGGTGCCCATGGCGGCGTTGCACGATGGCGTCTGCTTCCTGGTGGAGAAGGTAGCCGTTGCCGTGACTCCGGGATTGGAGTTAATGGAATCTAGGCCTTCCCTCGGGGGGGGAGCCAAGGTGATGCTGGGCGGCCTGTCCGAAAGTGTGCAGGGATTCTCTTCCCTCCCTAACGTGTCTGGTGAGATTGCAAATCTGCAAAGGCTGTATCCGGGCAGCCATTCCTTTACCGACAAGGCGTTTTCGCGGGCAGCCATTTCAAAGGCCATTCTGATCGGGGAGTTCTCGGTGGTTCACCTTGCGTCCCACGGGGTTTTCAGCCAGGACATCCGCAAAAGTTTCGTGCTCACGCACGACTCCAAACTGACCCTGGACGATTTGGAGCGGTGCATCCGGCCGGCCCAACTGCGCGACCATCCGCTCGAGATGCTGGCCTTGAGTGCCTGTCAGACGGCGGCCGGGGATGATCGTGCGGCGTTGGGACTCGCCGGAGTGGCGGTCAAGGCGGGGGCTCGGAGCGCTTTTGCGTCCCTGTGGTTTGTCAACGACCAAGCGGCCTCCACGCTCGTGGGGGAATTCTACGCCACGCTGACGAGTGGGACTGGGGTCGGGAAAGCCCTGGCGTTGCAGGAGGCGCAGAAAATCCTGCTGCGGCAGGAACGCTTCAAGCACCCTTGTTACTGGGCCCCGTTTTTAATCATCGGCAACTGGCTGTGAACCTTTTTCGATTGAAGTTCAAGTGGGCGGATTTCGCCTGGCTTTACATCAGCGGAGTAGTGCTGTGCTTCGTTCTCCTGCTGCGGGCGGGTGGAACCCTACAGCGCGCCGAACTTTTGTTCTACGACCGCTACATGCGCAAGGAGTGGCGCAGTTCCCCCTCAAACAAGGGTGAGTTTCTGCCGACGCAGTTCGACGACCGGATTGTTGTTTGCGGAATGACGGACGACGATTTGGTGAAGTATGGGCATCCGATTGACGACACCCGCCTGGCCGATCTCCTGGAGAAGCTCACCCTGTCGGGCGCTGCCGTGGTGGGTTTGGACATTTACCGGGACCTGAAGGAACCGAGGTCGGGGGAGGGCTATCCGCGGCTGGCGTCGACGCTTGAGAAGAGTGAGCGGATCATCTGCATCGAGAGGGTGGGTAAGATCAAGCCGCCGCCTGCGCTTGCAGACAAACCGGAACGGGTTGCGCCAAACAACATGCCACGGGACCACGCGGTGGATGATGTTTTCAGACGCGCCTATCTGTTTTTGGAGGAGGGCATGCCCGAGCCGAGGCCGTCTTTGGCGCTCACCTTGGCAATGGAGTACCTGTCGGCCCAGAATGTGGAGGTTCAGATGGTCGAGGCTCCCGGGGGGCAGCCCACGCTGCAGCTTGGAGTGGTGGTTTTCCCGAGAATCACCTCGGAAGCTGGATGCTACGTTCAGCTGAGGGTTCGTGATTATGAGACGCTGGTTGACTACAGGCGTCCGGTTGGTTTTCCAACCGTGAGTTTCGGTGACGTTCTGGAAAACCCGCCGCTTGAGGAAGAGTTGCGCGGGAAGATCGTGCTGGTGGCGACCACCATGGAGAGCGTGAAGGACGCCAACAAGAGCCCGGTCAGCGACAACCATCGAGGGGTGTTTCAGCATGCTGCAATCGTACACCAGTTGCTCGAGGCGGGGCTGGCGGGTGTCCGTCCCATCGGTTGGTGGCCGCAGTGGGGGGAAGTGGTCTGGACGGCTCTGGCCTCGCTGACTGGCGGCGGGATGGGCGTTTTTTGTGCCTCTCCGTGGCGCCTGGCTCCGCTGATGACCCTGGGACTTTCCGGCTTGGCGGCCGTTTGGTGGTGGTTGATGGCGGGGGGAATCTGGTCGCCGGTCGTGGCTCCGGGGCTCGGGTTTGTTTTGTCGGCCGCCTTTGTTACCTCGTTTGTGGCTTATGCCCACAAAGCGAGTCTCGGGGTGATGAAATCCATTTTCTCCAGACATGTGTCAGAAAAAGTCGTGGACGCCTTGTGGGAGGACCGGGAGAGCTTCATGCAAGGAGGCCAGTTGCGTGCGCAACGGCTGACAGCAACCGTTTTTTTTACCGACTTGAAGAGCTTCTCCACGACATCCGAGAAAATGGATCCAGGGACCCTTTTGGAGTGGATGAACGAGTACATGAGCGCCATGGCCCCGCAGGTGGAAGTGCACGGAGGAATCATCAACAAGTATATCGGCGATTCGATCATGGCGATTTTCGGGGTCCCCATTGCGCGGGCCACGGAAGAGGAGATCACGCAGGACGCGATAAACGCGGTGGAGTGTGCGTTGGCGATGCGGGAGGAGCTTAAAAAAAGGAACGAAGATTGGAAAAGGCGCGGCCTTCCAACCACCTTCATGCGGGTCGGCATCAACACCGGGGTGCTGGTGTCCGGGAGTTTTGGCAGCCGGGAGAGACTCGAGTTTACGGTGCTGGGCGACACCGTAAATACAGGCTCCAGACTGGAGGGGGCGGGGAAGGAAATCCGTGCGGAGGATTGCGATCCGGAGTGCACGATTCTTGTCAGTGAAACCACGTTTCAACGGCTTGGAAACAGCTACAACACGCGCTACATCGGCCCCATGAAATTAAAGGGAAAGGGCGAGTCGATTACAGTTTATAGCGTTCTGCCAAACGTGTAACATGCAGGAACCAATGAGATTTCAACTGGCTGTTTTATCTTGGTTTACCATTTGGGCGGTGTCCGCTCCGGCCCAGAACGCGGGCGACGCTCCTCCGCCGGGTGCCGCAGCGCCGGCCGAGGCCGCCGTCCAGCCGGCAAAGCGGCCCTTACTAAAATACGCGGCCCCCAAGTCTGCGGGAAGTATGGGGTTACGAGTCGACGGTGACGGCGGTTCCCGGGGCGCGGGAGGAATGAACGCCGCCATTTATCTCTTGGCGCCAGAGGGGGAGGCGCTGACGACTCAGAAACAGCCGGCGTTGTTTTATTTTCAGAGGGGTGGGGAGAAGGCGGCTCAAAGCAATTTGACCTTCACCGTGGTGGACCCTTCTCAGGCGGCTCCGTTGCTTAAGGCAAAGGCAGAAAATCCCGAACCGGGCTTCCGCCGTGTCCAGCTGTCCCGGCATGCAGTCGAGTTGACCCCGGGAGTGCGCTACGAATGGCGCGTCTCGCTGGGCGGTGAGGGCGAGGGACGGTCCTCGGACGTCTTCGCCTCCGGCGTGATTCGTTATGTGGAACCTTCGCCCGAGCTGATCAAGGCGCTGGAGGCGGCCCCCGGCAAGCGGGCCGAGATCTACGCAGAGCATGGAATCTGGTACGACGCCTTGGAGGAGGTTTCCAACCTTATTTTAGCGGAACCCCAAAACACGGAGTGGGAGCGGGCGCGCGCCTCGTTGCTCGAGCAAATCGGTCTGGGGCGGATTTTGGAGAAGGGGAAGGGCCCCTAGGCCGTCCTACGCATCCTGTTGAGATGAAATGCCTGAATGTGAGGTTTTTGCTGGGTGCCGCAGTCTGGCTGTGGACATTGCAGCGCTCAGCCGGCGTTGTTGTTTCAGACCATACCCTGGGACCGGGCGGAGTCTCCGCGAGTGGAGGGATTTATTCGATCCCAGCCGCTGCCGGCCTGTTGAAGGGCGGCAATCTTTTTCACAGTTTTAGCGAGTTCAACTTGGTTGTCGGTGAAAAGGC
>CANJYI010000107.1 GCA_947478975.1 Chthoniobacteraceae bacterium | reverse complement strand
GAGCGCAGCATCCCGCCAGTGCTTCCCCTGAGGCTCAGCGCCAGCGCCACCCGGACGGCCACCACGGCGACACCGCCCAGTCCCGCCAACGCAGCCAGCAGCGGTCCATGGTCCACGGCCGCACCCCGCAGCCACTGTCCCGGAACGGTGACCACCCAGGCGCACAACCCGCCGATCAACAGCCCCAGAAACACCAGCAACGCCAACTCCCAAACCAACAAGCGCAATAACTGAAAACGGCTCCAGCCGCTCACCTCCAAAACCGCCAGTTCTGCACGCCGCTCCACGGCGTTGCGCGCAGCGACCACTCCGACGCCGACCGCCCCCAGCAAAACGCCCAGGCCGCCCAGCACCTGGAAAATCTGAAGGTAGGTGTTGGCCACGGCAAGCAGCTCACCCAGTCTGCGCGCAGTCGGAACTAGCTCCAACCCCCTGTCCTGCAGCGCACGGCTCCAGGCCCCGCGAACCGCCTCCAGCCGCCCCTCGGCCACATCCAGCAACAAAAACCGGTATCCGCCGGCATCCGGAAAGGCCCGGACAAACGCTCCTTCGTCAATCAGCAGGGCACCCTGTAAAATCGACCCGCCCACGCTCCCAACGACTTTCAAGCGCACCTCGCCCCCGCGCCCATCGGGCACGGAAATTTCATCGCCCACCTTTTTTTGGAGCGCCCACAGCAGGGTATCCTCGTCCACCACCGCGGGAATGGCGTTCGGGACCTCCGTGCGCAAGACATTCCAGCCCGCCCCCTTTTCCACGAAACGAAAGGCTCCCAGCTCCTCCAATTCCTTGGAAGGCGCCCCCAAAATTCTGGGTCGTACCGCGCGGTTCAAGTTCAAACAACTGGCGTCCTCCCCCTCGCGCACCCGAAACGAAACCACCCGGACGCCTTCCTCCGCCGGGAGTGCGAGGCCGTCGCGCACAGCAGCCGTATTGAGATCCTCATAAACGGGCGTGGACAGCTCGCCTATCAGGGCGAATCCCCCAGTCCCGGAAGCCCGCTCCTGCGGCCCGGCTGGCGCCTCCTTGCGGAAAACCTGCACCGAGAGCACCAGAAATGCGCCCGCCGCGAGCACCGAAACCACCGCAGTCGCACGGCCCGGCCTGCGCCCCACGTTCCGCCAAGCCAGCTGCCGGATGGCGCGGACAGTCCCGCCCGCGAGCCGGTCCAACCCGAGCCTGCAACAGAGCAGGAGAGAAACCAGGAGGAGGCTGCCCCCGCCGAAAAAGAGCTCCGGATCCGCCTGCCCCTTGGACAGGACCAGCCAAAGGATTCCCATCCCCGACAGCCCAAATGCCACCGAAAAAAACGCGTAGAACCAAGTGCGCCGCGCGCCGGCTGCCGCAGTCTCAACGAGGCCCCCGCCCTCAAGCAGCTCCCTTGCGGAGCGCTTCCAAGCGTTGCGGGTCACCCAAACCATCGCCAGCAGCGCCATCAGCGTCCCCGCGCAGGCCCCGACAAACAGAGAGGTGCGCGTCGCGTGGAATACGATCGCCGTGCCGCCGGTCGCCCCGCGCCACACCCCCACCAATGCGCGCAAAATCCCCCGCGTGTAGGCCACTCCCAGCACCGTCCCCAGCAGCGAACCGGCCAGGGCCACGCCGACCCCCTCTCCCAAAAACAACAGGCGCACCCGAAACAACGGCCATCCGAGCGCCAGCAACGTTCCTGCCTCCGACACGCGGTTCTCCACCATCAGCCCGAACAACAGCCCCACCAGCGCCAACGCGGCGGCGATCAGGAAAAAGCTGAACCCCAAAAACAACCCGGCGAAATCCACAGGGGAATCCGTGGCCGCGGAAGCCAGCGCGCGCAGGGGCAGCAACTGCATCCCGGAGGCTTCAAAATTCAGGCCAGCCCGGATTTTTTCCTCCAAAGCGGCCTGCGGCTGCGCCGGATAGCGCACTGCCGTCACGCTTCCCCAGCGGTTCGCCCACATCTGACGGCCGGCTTCCATACCGATGAACGCCTTGGGCGCTCCCCGGTGCTGCTTCCAGTACGCCTCGTCCTTGTCCCGGATGCGCTGGGTATCGAGTGCGAAACCCGGCTTCCATTCCCGGCAGTTGCCCGCATCGGCGAGCCCCGGGAAATCGGGCATCCACGAACCGTCCCAGCCGGCCGTCCCCAACGGCTGGATCGAGCGGACCTTAAACTTCCGCACCCGCTCCTCGAACTGCCGCTTGGCGTTCATCACAAGGTATTTCACCTCCAACTCGGCACCCGGCCGCACGCCGGTGTCCTCCGCGAGCCAGTCGCTGACGACGATCTCGTTCTCGGCAAGGTCCGCGGGGACAAAGGGAAGCGAACCGGGCTCCACGGCGGTCACCATGGAATAGGGGGTCGCCTTGTCCCCGCTGCGCAGTTCGTTGACAAAATAGGTCAGCGAACGCCCCCCCGCCGGCAGCACCCGCAAAAGCCCGTCATCGAGAAAAACCCGGGAGGAACGGACCTCCACCCCGGCGTCGTTCGGGAGGGGCTTCATCTGGAGCGCCGCGTCCTCGGCTGACCAGTGCCTGGCGAGGGCCTCCCGGAACTCGGCGGGCGGGCGGTTGGAAAGCAGCAGGTTCACCCGTCCCTCGGCACCGAGCCGCTGCTGAAGTTGTTCGAGGGGAAGGAACACCGTCGCGGGCGGAACCTGCGTGGCCTGGAGCGAAAAACGTCCGAAGTGCGGGTCGTCGGCGATTGCGGCCACCCGTGCGCGCAACGCTTCTATGCCGTCTTCCTCCCCGGAAAGGGGGGCGTCCTTGGAAAAAGCCGAGGGCTTTTCCACCCGCACCACCAGGCTGTCACCGAGCCCGAGCCCGAGCCGCGTGGCCAGCGCCTTGCTCACCACCGCATCGCCGGGCTGCAGTTCCTGGCGTTCCCCACGGGAGGCGAGCGCCCAAAACCGCGGGTCGACGCCCAGCACCTGGACCTGGTTGAGCCGGGCGGAGGCGTCCGCACGGGAGGCGCTGCCGCGCAGCATCAGGACGGGGGCGACGTCGGCTGCTACCTCCGTGGCAAGAGCGGTCCGAAACATGCGCTCCCCGCCGACCAGGGCTGACAACACGGCTCCGGTGCGCGAACGCGCCTGGTCGCGCAGGGTGCCCCGAAGCGAGTCGCCCACCAGCAGGGAGCCCACCAGCACCATCGCGCACAAGGCCGCCCCCGCAAAGGCGCCCGCATGGGAACGCCAGTGGTAACGCAGGCCGGCCAAAACCAGTTTGAACAGCGTCATGGGATCTGCACGAGCTTGCCGTCCACCAGTTCCCAAACCTGCTGCATGCGGGACGCCAGTTCACGGGAGTGTGTCACCACCAGCAGGGCGACATTGCGCGCCCGGTTTAATTCCAGAAGCAGGCCGGTCAAATGCTGCGCACTGGCCCTGTCCAGCGCGCCCGTGGGCTCGTCAGCCAGCAGCAACCGAGGCGCGCCGGCAAGCGCGCGCGCCACCGACACCCGCTGGCGCTCGCCGCCCGAAAGCTCCGAAGGACGGTGTCCCAGCCGGTGGGCGAGCCCCAAGGCGTCCAGCACTTCGCGGGCGTTGCTTTCCGCGTTGAGCCGCGCCTGCCGGCGGTCCGCCAGCGAAGGAGCCAGCACATTTTCGAGCACCGTGCATTGCGGCAGAAGATGATGCATCTGAAAAACAACCCCCACCGAACGCCGCCGGAAATCCACCAGTTCGCCGCCGCGCAGCTCCCCGGGCACCAGTCCGTTAACCCGTACCTCGCCGGAGTCCGGGTGGTCGAGGGCGGCCAGAATATTCAAAAGGGTGCTCTTCCCGGAGCCCGACGGGCCGACGATTGCGGCGGTGCCGCCAGCCTCCAGCTGGAAATCCAAGTCGCGCAGGATCTCGACGGGCTTCCCTCCACCCGGGGCGGGGTGGGATTTGCAAAGATGGCGTACGTCAACGAGCATAAGAGGGGGGGCGGCTTGGAGGATTGGGCGGTCTGTTGGGAAGGTTAAACAAGGGAAGGAAGAATGTCATCCGCAGTTCGGCGGGGGCGGCCGGAAAGTGTAAAAAAAAGCGACACGTGCGTCAGGTTTTATTACGCAAAAACCACGCAGCAAACCGCTTTCCCTGTGTGATTTACGGTTGGCATTGGCGCTGCTTAAGGAGCTGCACCCTTCAACTCCGAAAGCTTATGCTCTACTCCTTCGACTCTCATTCCGAATTCCTGGCCAACATTCAAACCTGCACCGACGAGCTCCTCATGGCAGCCGTCCAGCAGGAACGCAGCGAGGGGCTCAACGAGCTCTACCGCCGCCACAGCCCGACCATCCGGGCCGTCATCTCCCGCGTGCTGCACAACGAACAGTCCGTGGAAGACCTTCTGCAGGAGGTTTTTTTGGAAGTCTGGCGCCTTGCCGGCCGGTACTCCTCCGAAAAGGGAAAGGCCCTAGGCTGGATTATTACCCTTTCCCGCCGGCGCGCAATCGACCGGTTGCGCCGCGAACAGGCCTACAGCCGCGTGGAAGAGCGCTACCAGAAGGAAACCGAACAACAGCCCGAGGCGTGGACCCAGGTGCAGGGCAGTGAGGACGTGGAAACGGCGGATCTGCGGCGCGTACTGGTGGGGATCATCAAGACCCTGCCCGAAGCGCAACGCGTGGCGGTTGAAATGGCGTTCTACAAGGGCATGAGCCAGCGCGAGATTTCCAACCAAACCGGGATCGCCCTGGGGACCATCAAGACCCGGCTGGAACTGGCACTCAAAAAGATCTCCTTCAAGCTAAAGGAACTCTCCTGCGATTCCCTCCCGTTTTCGGCCGCCGCCTAGTCCGCTTTCACTCCGCAGCCTAAAGAAGGGGTGCACCGCCAAAGGGCAGTGCGCCCCTTTTGTTTTTGCACCGAATACTCCCCTCGGAAGGGCGTTCCAGCGCGATGCTCTTTTACCGGACGGGCGCGCGGTGCGCCCTGAATCTCCCGGTTGCGGTTGGTTAATTTTGTGCGTTGTTCCCCGAAATGAATGTGGCTCTCCAATCCCGTTGCGACACCTCCATGCCCATGCCGCTAAGCGGTCAGCAGACACTGCTTGCGGCACCCCCTGCCCCTGCCTCCGAAAACGCCAGGCTCCGACTGCTCCGGCAGCACGACAGGACCAGGCTCTGGACCTCCGTGCGGGAACGGCGCGTCTGCATGCTGTGCGGGAGCGAATTTGAGGGCGTTCAAATCCGCATCGGCGTGCGCGCCGGAAAGCCTGTCTTCGGCTGTCCGGAGCCGCAGTGCCGCGGAAGTCTTCCCCATTTTGCAGCGTCGGGAAACCCGCTGCTTGACGATGCCGCGTGGTCCGACTGGATGCGCCCGCCCTGCGAGCCCGCCCCAGCGCCGCTAGAGTGCGAATACCTGTAGCCGGGCCGGCTCCGTCCACCCGGGGCGGAGTTTCCCCCGCGAATTCAGGTGGAACGCGTTATCCGGGCAGCCCGGCGCGAGCCCTTTGGATTACACAATATTCTCCTTGATGGCTTTAGAGACGGCGCTGCTCCTAGAGTTCACATGCAGTTTTTCGTAGATTCTCCGCAGGTAGGAGTCGACCGTGTGGGCACTCAGCTGGAGGTGTTCGGCGATTTGCTTTTTGAGGAGGCCGTCCACGATGCATTGCAGGACCTCTGCCTCGCGCGCGCTCAGGCCGTAGTCGGCCTGCTTTTTGGGTGCAAGATTCGCAAACATCTCAAGCACACGCCTGGCAATCTTCGGGCTCATCGGCGCCCCGCCTTCCAGGGCGGACTGCACGCACTGCAGGAGCTCCTCCGCCGACTGGGTTTTCAAAAGGTATCCGTTTGCACCCGAACAGATCGCGCTAAACAGCTTGTCGTCGTCCTCAAAGACGGTGAGCACCACGATCGAGGTGGCCGCGCTCCGCGCTTTGAACAGGGGGATCCCGACAAGCCCGCTCATTCCCCGCAGGCCGATGTCGAGCAGGACAAGTGCGGGCTCCGCGCCGGGGACAAGCGCGGAAAGCGCCTCCTCACAGGAGGCAAAGAGCCGCGTCTCCACCGGGAGTTTGCTCCCCCCAAGGAGCCGGGCGAGCGTGTTGCGAAAGGCCCTGTGGTCGTCAACGATCCAGACGGTATTCATGGCGTTGGCACTTTCAAAACAAGACGGGTCCCCTCGTCGGGCCGGCTTTCCAACAAGAGCGTTCCCTTCAACTGTCCCGCCCGGTGGTGCATGTTTTCGATGCCGTCCCCCGCGGCGTGCTTCCCCGGGTCAAACCCGCGGCCGCAGTCAGCCACCGACAGCACCGCCTGCCCGCCGGACCAGCCGAACTCAATGGCCACCGATTCCGCGCCCGAATGCTTCACGACGTTGTGCAGCGCCTCCCTCAGAACGAACAACACATCGCGGTGAAAGGACAGGGGCGCAAGGGCCTCGGGGGGCGCCCCCTCGGCGCAAAAGGACCACCGGGTGTTGACGAGCAAACCTCCGGCGACAGCCCGCATTTTCTCAAGAAGGACCCCTATCTTCGGCTGAGCCCCCTCCTTCAGCAGCCACACCATGTCCCGCAGCGACTCCGTTCCAGCCTCCGCCAAATGACGGATCTCAGCCAGCACCTCCGCGGGAAGGCGGCCGTGGCTGCTGACGGTGCTCATCTCAGCCATGAGCCTGATACTGCAAAGGTTGCTCCCGATCTCATCATGCAGGTCGCGGGAAATCTGCTGCCGCAGCACTTCCAGCTCTCGAACTCGAAGGGCGCGTCCGCGCCAGATCAAAAACCCGACCGCACCAAACGCGAGCGCCGCGAAACCGCCCGCCACAACTCGTGTTGTTTCCTGCGCCTGCTTGAACCCGGCGGCCTGCCGCCCTAGCAGCATCTCACGCCGGGCTGAAAGCAACCGCCGCCGCGAAAGCCCCTCAAGCCAGGACGCCTCCTCCTGCAGCGCGCCGGCGCCCCCGATGCCGTCGACCAGAAACCCGGGGCTCCAACTGCCACTGCTGGTCGAGTCCGATGCCGTAACCACCGCATCTCTCGAGACATTCCGGGCGCCCTCGAAAGCCTCCAGTTCGCCGAGGGCGAACACAAAATCACTGCTCCGCTCCCAAAGTTTCAAGGCCGTCATCCGGATAAAGCGCACAGGCCGCCGGCTCAGGGCAAACGCCACCATCGTATCCCCGGGACTGGCGAAGTCCGCATCCCGGCTGGCGAAGACCAGCGAGGCTTCCGTGAACTCCTCGGAAAGGGAGGCCTCCAGCATGAACCTCAGGGGAAAACCGAAGCCCGTCCTGTCGGGATAATCGCGGGGATGCGCGGGGATCAGGCGGATCTCATCGAGCAGGTGCGGCGCGCCAAGGTCGACCTGCACCCAGGACTCGGCATCTGGCTTCGTAAAAATCCGGCTGTGCCAGCCGTTGCTACCGGATGCGTGCGGGAGGGAGGGAATGCCCAGGGCGTAGGAACCGTCCACCAGATGTTTTGGCGACCATGTGGGCAGGGTCTCCACAGAGTTGGGGGCGAGGACCGGGGCGTGGAGGGCCACATTCCTGCCGGCGCTAAAGACAAGAAGTTCACCGAGGCAGAAGATAAAGCGGGAATTCAGCCGTGGCTGGGGCACAAGTGCGACCGCGGTGAATCTTACGTAGCGCGCCCGCCTGCCCCCGGCTGGGACAAAGTGGGGAAGGATGCTGGAGGGGGCCTCAACCGTGGCGTCGACCAACAACTCAGGTTCGCTTAACAGGGCGTCCGTCGAGGTCTCGATCCGGAACCTGGAAGGAAAGCCATAGGCTCCCGAGCCGTTGAGGCAAGCCGGAATGACGACCACGGAATCAATCGGCTGCTCCTGTCCGAGGTCCACCTGTACCCACCGTGGAGAGTCCACAGCCGGTGCAAACCCGCTGTGGAAGCCCACGTTGGAAACAAGCTGGACGCCCGCAACGTCCGGACACTGCCCCAGCTCCTTTTCCGTCTGAAACAGCTCCTGCTCTGTTTTTGAAACACGCCCATCCAGCCACGCCTGGGCGCCCGCACTCCGGCAAAGAAGAAGTGCGATGACGGCTGCCGCACAGCTCGAGCAAAACACATTCATCGTACCCCCATGATCCGACTCCGCCCCGGGAATGCAATCCCAGGCGCGCCTCACGATGCCACGCAAACGCGTGGTGCCACGTGGTCCCCCTGCACCACCCGAGCTCTTGCGTGTTGAGTTTTGGAGTGGACCGCTCCAGTGCATCTCTCATCCCCAGTCTCATCATGCGCTAGGGCGAATTCACTACGGGTAACCTCCCGCTGACTCCTCAGGGACCTGGGAGTGTTCCCCAAAGGACACAGAGCTTCACAGATGCTCCTGATAATTTTAAGAGCTCAAGTAGGTCGAGCCTTTCCCAAACCGCTGAGCGCACCACCGCAATGAGCCGCGTAAAGCTGTGCGCCCAGGCTGACAAAAATCCCTGGAAGCGCAGCAGCACGTACACCAGCAAGGCCGTGTACACCTGCCAGCGCACTGCGTTGGCGCTGTGGCCCAAAAAATTGCTCAGCTTTAAGGTCTGT
>CANJYI010000106.1 GCA_947478975.1 Chthoniobacteraceae bacterium | reverse complement strand
TGCGGTTGCTCGGTCGGGGGCGGCGCGGCTGCGCGCTCGCGTTTTTTGACAACCTCCCGGAGGACGGGCACCAGGATATTACAGGCTTCCTGACACAGCATGGGGATTTCGGTGCCGCCGCCGGGAACTGGCCGGATGTCGGGGGTGGTGATTGTCGCCGGGAGTTGGTCGAGGGGTTGCCCCTGAGCGAAAGGCCACACCGTTCGCTTGAGGCACTTTGCTGCATTGCAGGTGGCGCCGACCGCCTGCTGGCCCTCCTCGTCGAGAATCCGCTTCGTGGCGGCGTACATTCCCGTATGGCGCCCAAGTGTTTCCCGCAAAGGCAACACGTTTAATTCTCCCCGGAGGTGGGCGAACCAGACGGCGGTCATTGCCGGATAAAAATAGTCCAGAGCCTTCCTGAGTTCGGAGCCGTTCGCCAGCGCCAGTCGCCAGCCGTGGCGCAGCGTTGGGGCTGTTCTGAGCAAGCGGAACGCGCCCTTGTCATCAACGGCCGAAAGGGGGCGGGCGGCCGAGGGGCCTTTGTGCAACTCAAGATCCTCGCTGCCGGCGTCTTCAATGTGGCGCAGTTCGTAGCCCCCCCCCGGCAGGGGTTGGATGTGGATTTGGCCGATGGCGCGGGCTCCTTCGAGAATCCACTGTTCGATTGCCTGGGTAAGGTTCTGTTTCAAGCGGGTGGGTGGGTGGAGGTTTGGCGGTGTCTTACTTGCCTGCGGCGGCGCGCTGGTCGAAAAGGGCCACCTGGTCCAAAAGCAGTTCGGAAAAGAGAGGCTCGGTGCCAATCGCGCTGGCGTAGTAGAGGGTCCGCCCGCGGAGGTGGTACGGGTTTTGGCGGAAGACTTCCCTCTCGCTGGCGGAAAGCCCCGTGTCCTGCTCGATCCCTAGGAGCACCGGGATGTCCTGATAAGAATGGAGCCCGTCCGCGATGAAAAAGGGTACGACAATCACGTTGGGCTTGCTGGTCAGCGTCTCCCATTCCCCGATGAGGGGCGCCTCTTCCATGTAGGTGTTGAGCACCTCGCCGTAGATTCCCATCTCGCGGATGCGGTCCACCTCGCGTTTGGCTGCCACCGCGGAATTGTCGTTCAAGTTGGTACCGTGCCCGACGATGAGCAGGCTGCACTCCGAGGGGGGCACTCCGGGGGCGACCTCCGCGGCGCGGCGCAGGAGCAGTTCGCTCATGCGTTCGTGGTTACCCACGGGGTCGCAGTATTTGAGTGTGCGTCCCCTCAGGTGGGTGACGGGCCCGTCGAGTTCGAGCTCCCGCGGGATGATCGTCCGGGTGAAATAGCCTTCACTGATGAAGTTGGGCACGATGTAGACGTCCTTGCTGTCTACCATGTGGAGCACCTGGCGGAGGCTGGGTTCCTCCTTCCAAAACGCGCAGTGCACCTCGCGAAAACAGCCTTTTTCAAGAATGACTTCGGCGTGGTCGAGGGTGGGGGCGCTGGAGTCTGGATTTACGGTGGAGCCGTGTCCGATGATGATCAGGGCGCTTTCTGGCTTGTGCAGCATGGCTGGAGTGTAGTGGGGCGGGGTGTTGAAGAAAGTCTGTTTGAGTCGGATTCGCCTACTGCGGCGGCGGGCCGAGGACGACGCTGGAGTTGATTCCGCCGAAGCCGAAGGCGTTGTTGAGTGCGTACCGGACCTTTGCCGGGCGCGCGGCGTTTGGGATGATGTCCAGAGGGCAGGTCGGGTCCGGGGTCTCGTGGTGCAGGGTAGGGGGAAGGACTTGGTGTTGGATCGCCAGGGCGCAGAGCACCATTTCAAGGGCGGCCGTGGCGCCGAGCGGGTGGCCAGTCACCGCCTTGGTTCCGCTGACGGGTGGGGGATTTGCGCCAAAAACGGACAGAATGCACGCGGCCTCGTTGGCGTCGTTCAAGCGGGTGCCGCTGGCGTGGGCGTTGATGTAGTCGATTTCCCCGGGAGTAACGCGGGCGTCCGCCAAGGCTTCGCGCATGCAGCGGATGACGGCGGCCCCGCCCGGATGGGGCGAGGTCATGTGGTGGGCGTCGTTGGAAAGCGCGTACCCAAGAACCTCCGCGTAAATGTGCGCACCCCGCTTCCGCGCGTGCTGGAGTTCCTCGACGACTAGGCTCGCAGCGCCCTCGCCCATGACAAAGCCCTGACGGGTCAGGTCAAACGGGCGGCAGGCGAACTCCGGCGGATCGCCGTTCCAGCGGCTCATGGTTTTGATGAAGTCAAAGGAGCCAAAGGTCAGCGGGCAAAGCGGCGCCTCTGCTCCCCCGGCAACGATGACGTCGGCCATGCCGTCTCGGATGAAGCGCAGGGCTTCTCCGACGGAGACTGCGCCGCTCGAGCAGGAGTTGGAATTGGTGGTGCCCGGTCCCCTGAAGCCGCATTCCATGGCGATGTTCGAGTGAGCGGAACCTCCAAACACGGTGAGGGCCAGCGTCTGATTCACTGCGCGCGGTCCCCCGGCAAGGAACGCGGCGTGTTCCCGCTCAGCGTTGGCGATCCCGCCCAGGGCGGTGCCGAACGAGACCCCAACCCGGTCCTGCGGGGCCGAATTACTCCAAGGCAGTTTTGCGTCCTCGAGCGCCAGAAGGGCGGAGGCCACGGAAAACTGGGCGTATCGGTCCAGCCGTTTGAGCCGGTGAGGCGGGAAAAAAACAGCGGGCTCCCAGTTTGGGATTTCCGCCGCGTGGTGGGCATGCAGGGCGGAAGTGTCGAAGAAGGTGACCCGTTTGATGGCGGACTTGGCTTCGAGGATCGAAAGCCAGAGTTCGTCCTTTCCGATCCCGGCGGCCGAGATCGGGCCAAGTCCTGTGATGACCGCGCGGCGGCGCCTGCGCTCAGATGGGTGCGGATCCGACATGGCTGTGGCTAGAGCCCGGCGGGGCAGAAGGTGCCTTCGCGTGGGGGGCGGATGGGAATGCGGGTGGTGGAATGCACTGCGAAACAGCCTAGCGCAGAGAGTGCGGGCGTCTAGCTGGCAGAGGGGAGTTCCGCAGGCAAAAGCAGGGCGTCCCGCATCCCGTGAAGGATTTTTTTATCGGGCGGGCACAGCGTGGCGAGCGCACCGCTCAGGGCGGGCTTGTCGTCGTGCACAAAGTAATAGGGACAGAGGCGGACCTTGCAGGGGAAGGGGAGAACTGCCCCCGTGGTCTCGTCATAGACGGAGTGCTGCAGGAGCGCAGGCTTGTGGAATCGCTGTAGCAGGTGGGGGGAGGAGGGAAAGGCCTTCAACGCGGCGGCCACAGCGTCCTTCCAGGCAGACTGCGGTTGGTCCGAGCCGATGACCACGCTGCGCGCCCCCCACGCCCGTTCGGAAAAGCCGCTCGCCTTGATGACCAGCTCCCGTTCCTTCTGGCTGAAATCTCCCAGTTCTTCGAATTTGTGGATGCCCAGACCCGGGATTTCAGCGTGAGGCGGCAATGCCTCGGGGGTGAGGATCCAGGTGCGAGGAATGACTTTTTGGAGTGCGCCAAAATGCCTGTCGCCAAGGGTCCGCCTCCAGAAGTCCCGCAGGGGCCGCGTCCAGAAAAGGGCAAACCAGAGCTTTTCTTCAAGCTGTGGCTTAAAAGGGGGGGTGACGGTTTGCTCCCCGGAAAGCATGACGGCTTCCAGCGCGGCGATCCCGGGGATGTTGGCCAAGTCAAAAAGCTCGAAAAAGCGGTAGGCAAAAGCGCGTCTGTCCGACCGCGTGCCGTAGTCCTCCGCATCGCAAACCCGCTGGCCGGTGCGGGCGGCAAGCCATTCCATTTCGGGGCGGTAGGTTTCTGCTTCGTGGGAGACGAGAATGTCGCCTTGCGGGGCGAGTTGGGCGAAGCGCTCGACCATCGAAAGGGGGCCGCCCAAGACGTCGAACCCGAGTGCAGAGTAGGTCTGGTTGAGCCATGCGGTGAGGCCGATGCCACCGGGAATCGAGTCCAGTTCGCTCAAAACAAAGCCGTCCTCCGTGAGGATGAGGTCGGGACGGAGCACCATGGGCAGATGGTGGCGGAAGGCTTTCTCGCGGGCAAAGGCGACGAGTTCGGGCGGTTTTCCCTGGTCGAGCAGCGCGGCGACCCAAGTGGGTTGGCGGCCCGCGGCCGAGAGCGCATACAGGTCGTTGCAGGCGCGCTGAAAGAGCCAGAGGCGCTCGCCCAGTTCCTCCAGCGCCCGGTGGAGGGAGTCGGTGAGGGGAAACGGTCGAGGAGAGAGGCGCCAGGATTTGCCGGCGAACAGGCCGGATTCCGGAAAAGCATTCCGCAATAGTGCCAGCGGAGCGTCTGGGGTGGCGGAGCTCATCAGGCGAGGCGTTTGAGTGCTTCGCGCACGAGTTCATCCGATGGGATTTCCACTCCAGGCTTCGCGTCGGTGGCGGCCTTGACTGCTTTGAGCGCGTCGACCTGTTTGTAGCCTAGGGCGATGAGCGCAAGAATGGCGTCGTTCATCTCCTGGTCGCGAGGCGAAGGAGCATGGGAGGCGGAGGCGGCTTCCCATGCGGCGGCGACTCCCACCTTGTCCTTGAGTTCCACGATGATGCGTTCAGCCGTCTTTTTGCCGATGCCCTTGACCTGGGAGAGCGACTTCACATCCCCCGCGACGACCGCGGCCTTAAAGATTGTCACAGACACGCCGCTGAGGACGTCCAGCGCAGTCTTGGGGCCGATGCCAGAGACGTGGTTGATGAGCAGCCGAAACAGGTCTCTTTCCGCTGCGGAAGCAAACCCGAAAAGCACGTGGGCGTCCTCGCGGACTTGCATGTGTGTGAGCAGGCGGAAATGGGATCCCACCTCCGGGATCTTGTCGTAGCTGGAGAGTGGGATCAAAGTGTGATAGCCCACCCCATGCACATTCAGGACCACATGCGTAGGGTAGGCCTCTACCAGGATTCCTTCCAGAAACGTAATCATCCGAAACAGCCTTCAGCCTTGGCGCGGGGTTGGCAAGCCTTCGGCGTTCTGGCGTTCCTGCTTTGCGCTCCCTGTGCCACGCGGGCTGGGGAGGAGTTGGCTTGGAGGGTTTGGTTGGAGGCCAAGTTTCTGGCCCCCGCGGTGCATGCGCTCGTGCCTGGGGCTCAGGGGACGGTGCTTGCGGCAGGCTTTTGGGATGGGGCGCAGTTGGTTCCCTTTGAGCGGAGCCACTGGGAGGGGCAGGCAGTGAAATGGAGTTACTTCGAGCCCACCGCAAGGCTGAAGGCGGCAGGGGATCTGGCGGGAGTGTCCGTGCGCTTTCAGAGGGACAAGCGGCGGGTGATCGAGTTTGCGGAGTTGAGCAGCGAGCAACCACTGGTCGCCGCCGCGGTGCTCGCGCCAGGCTTGGGAAACCGGTTTTCCGACACGCTCGGCGAGGTTCTGTTGCTGGCCGTTCCGTCCCGTTACCGGGCGTTTGTGTTCCCTCAGCATGGGCGGGATCCGTCCCAATATGCCGGAATGGTTTGGGCCGCGTACCGGGAGACAGCCTACCCCGTGAGTGTTGAGCTTTTTGAGTGGCGAGGCGGGCGGCTTAAGGCTGTGGGAACGTTTGAACCGTAGGGAGGCGAGGGAGGAATGGGGGGCCAGGTTGGTCGTGTCCGGTTCAAAGAGGGCGCTGCGCCGCGCTTAAGCGCTTTTTTGAGCTTTTCTTTGGCCAAAAAAGCAAACACAACAGTGCTTAGGTAGAAATTCACTGCCTGACCGTTTTTTTGCCGGATACCCCCCAGACCGGATGGCACGCATACTCATAATTGATGATGACCCTGCAATGGTGCAGGTCGTCGCAGACCTTTGCAAAGAGGACGGACACACCCCGATCCCCTACGCCTCGGGCCAGAAAGCGTTGGATTTCATGCTCGGGCACTCGCCCCAGTTGATTTTGACAGATCTGCGCATGGGCGGGGTCAATGGAATGGACATTCTCAGGGCTGCCCAGCTCACCCTGCCCGGGATTCCGGTCATCCTGTTGACGGCCAGCAGGCAACTGGAGGCGGCGCTCGAGGCGATGCGTTCCGGCGCCTTTGACTATATTCTCAAGCCCTTCAACGTGGAGGATCTTCGCCTGGCGGTCCGTCGCGCCCTGGCTGTGAGCATCGAACCGGCGGGAAGCCAGGGCGAGAGTGCGTCGGTTCCTTCCCCCGCATCGGATCGCTTTGACCGGATCGTGGGCAAGGCGCCTCGGATGAAGGAGCTCTTTGGGATCATCGACAAGGTCGCCAGCACCGATTCTACCATCCTCATCGCAGGGGAGAGCGGCACGGGGAAGGAGTTGGTGGCGAGGGCGCTGCATTTCAATTCTTCGCGTCAGGGCAAACCCTTCGTGGCGGTCAACTGTTCGGCGCTCCCCGAAAACCTGCTCGAAAGCGAACTGTTCGGGCACAAAAAGGGCGCCTTCACCGGGGCGGTGCAGGACAAAATCGGACTATTTGAAGAGGCCGAGGGCGGGACCATTTTTCTCGACGAGATCAACTCCATGGCGCCGCTGCTCCAGACCAAGCTGCTGCGCGTCCTGCAGGAGCGAATCTTACGGAGGGTGGGGGACAATCGGAGCATTCCGATTCATGTGCGCGTGCTCGCGGCGACCAACGAGCCCCTGTTTGAGAAGACAAAAACCGGGGCGTTTCGCGAGGATCTGTATTACCGCCTCGCCGTGATCCCCTTGGAAATGCCGCCGCTACGCGAACGGGCGGAGGACATTCCACTGCTAGTGGAACATTTCCTCCAGAAACACTCCCGGCCGCTCAATGGCGCCACGCCCTTTTCGATCGAGCCCGCTGCCTCCGCTGCACTGAACAAGTACTTTTGGCCGGGCAACGTGCGTGAACTCGAGAATGCCGTGGAGCGGGCCTGCGCCTTGTGTGATGAGGGTGTGATCCGCGTGAGCGACCTGCCTCCCCACGTGGTCCGGTGCGTGCCGCTTGGCAGTCGTCCGCATGCCCAAGCTGCGGTTGCCCGAGCGCCGCTTCCCAGAGCAAGGGCCGCGGTTGTCGCGCCAGTGGTTGGTTCGGAGGACTCCTCCCTTTCGGCAGGCGGCAGCCTAGCTGATTTTATCGCAGAGCAGGAGCGACGCTTCATCGAGGAAACCATCCGGCTAAACGACGGAGCGCGCGACAGGGCCGCCCAGATGCTTGGCATCTCCACCGCCACGCTCTACCGCAAAATGGACGCCTCCGGAAAGCGGCCCAAGCGGCGGAACGGATAATCCAGCGGTTGCTCAAGCTTCCGTTTGCCCCCGCCGCATCGCCAAAGAAACCCGCTTTCGGCTTCCAAGAAAGAGTGCTCCCGGGGATTGTTCCCTTAGGTCTCTCTTTTCCATGCGTTCGTCTCCCCCCCTGCTAGGTTTGGCCGTTTTTTGCGGCCTCTGTGTCCTGTCTCCCCTTGCCAATTCGGCCGACTGGCCCCAATGGCGTGGTCCCGATCTTTCAGGCTCCTCCCCCGACACTGGTTTTACCAAGACTTGGAGCGCGACCGAGGGGGTGCGCTGGAAGACGTCCCTTCCCGGGTTTAGCGGTGCCACCCCGGCGGTTTCCGGAGACAGGATTTTTGTTTCTTCGCCCAATGCCGACAAGGACCTGCTCCTTCTGTGCCTCAACCGCAAGGATGGAAAGGTGCTGTGGCAGAAGGTGCTTTCCACGGGGGACACCACCAAGGGCAAGACCTCGCCCAACATGGCCTCGCCCTCGCCCGTCACGGACGGAAAGGCTGTCTACATCCTTTTCGGAACCGGTGATTTTGTGGCGCTCGACTTCGACGGGAAGATCCTTTGGCAGCGGAATCTGGCCACTGAGTTCGGCCGTTTTTCGCTGATGTGGCTCTATGGCTCGAGCCCGCTTCTTTTCGAGGGCCGCCTGTATCTCCAGGTTCTGCAACGGGATCCGGTGCCCCCGGACTACACCCACGCGCTCGACGGCAAGGCGGAACGGGAGTCCTTCCTCCTGTGCATGGAGGCGGCAACCGGCAAGACCGTCTGGCGCGTGGTGCGTCCGACCGACGCCGGACGGGAGTCGCAGGAAAGCTACGCCACCCCAATGCCCCTGCTTTTCAACGGCCGCAGGGAACTGGTGATTATCGGCGGAGACTTCCTCACCGGGCATGCGCTCGAAACGGGTGCCGAACTCTGGCGCGCCGGCGGGTTCAATCCGAAAAAGGGCGAGTGGATGCGCATCGTGCCTTCGCCCGTGGTGTACAAGGACGTCGCAATCGCCGCGGGGCCCAAGCGGGTGCCGGTCATTGGCGTGCGCAGCGGCGGCAGCGGGGACGTCACGGAGTCCCGTACGCTTTGGAAGTTCGACGAGTTTCCGCCGGACGTCTGCACCCCGGTTCTGTACAAAAATATCCTGCACGTCCTCGACGGCGACAAACAGATGCTCACCGCCCTCGAGCCCGAGACCGGTGAGAAGAAATGGCAGGTTTCCCTAGGGGTGCGTGAAAACTTCAAGGCCTCGCCCACTGCGGCGGAAGGACGGGTTTACTGCATCAGCGAGCGGGGCACGGTGGTCGTGGTGGACACCACTTCCGGCCAGGTGGTTCACACGGCGGAAATGGGTGGAGGCTCGCCGACTCGCTC
>CANJYI010000105.1 GCA_947478975.1 Chthoniobacteraceae bacterium | reverse complement strand
GCCTTGCCCTTGGCGCGGTCGAACTGGTCGGTGAGGGTGCCGAGGATTTTGAAGCCGTTCCCTTCCAGCACCGCGGAGGTCTCGTCAAAATGGTTGCTGTCGTCGGGCCGGCCGAGGACTGCGTCGATGACGCCCTGCCGGCGTCTCTTGGCGTTGTCCTGTTCGAGGCGGCCGATGAAAATCATGATCGTGCCGCCCTTGGGCATGGCTTCGCGCACGAGTTCGCCGCACATGCGTCCGGCCTTGTAGTTGTCCATCCCGATGTAAAGGAGTCGGTCGCTTTGCGGCGCGTCCGAATCGTGCGTGATGACCTTGGTCTTCTTTGCAGCCGTATTGATGAGGTCCGTCTGGTTGGTCGGGTCGATGGGGCTGAGTGCAATGCCGTCGATTCCGCGGGTGAGCAGGTCCTCGATCATCCGCTTTTGGTCGCTGATGCCCTCGGCTGGCATGAGGGTCTGTGCGTCGATCTTGAAGTCGCGCGAGGCGGCTTTGACGCCTGCTGCGGCGATGGTCCAAAAGGAGGCCACCCCGTTTGTCACGAAGGCGACCTTCTTTGCTTTTTCCGCACCTGCTGGCGCGGGTGCGCCGCCTTCGGTGGGGGCGGGCTTGTTGCAGGCGCCGAGACTCAGGGTGAGCAGGCCGAGGAGGGCTGCGTTCCGGATGGAGGAGTGTAGTTTCATGGGGGGGGTTAGTGGGTGGTCATGCCGCCGTTGATGTGGAGGTTCTGGCCGGTCATAAAGGCTGCAGCGTCGCTGGCGAGGAAGACTGTGGCGCCCGCGACGTCGTCGGGAAGGCCCCAGCGATTGAGCGGGATCAGATTGAAGTAGCCCTGCTTTTGTTCCTCGGGATCGTTCAGATGCCGTTCGACTGGGATCCAGCCGGGGGAGATCATATTGACTGTGATTCCCCAGGGGGCCAGTTCGGTGGCGAGGCTGCGGTTGAAGCCGTTTTGTCCGCCCTTGGCTGCCACATAGGCGGTGAAGTTGCCGACGCCGCGGGCCACCACTTCGGAACCGATGTTGATGATGCGTCCCCACTTCTGGGACTTCATGTGGGGAAGGCAGGCGCGCGTGAGCAGGAAGGGGCTCTTGATGAAGAAGTCGAGCATCTGCTGGTAGAACTCCCAGCTGTATTCCTCGATCGGCATCTGCGGCTGGGCGGGGGTTGCGTTGAACACAAGGATGTCCACCGGGCCGAGTTTGGCGGCGATTTCTTCGACCATGCGGCCCACCTCGGCTTCGTTGGTCACATCGCCGCGGACCAGCATTCCCTCGATGCCGGCCGCCTCCAGTTCGGCAAAGGAGGCCTTGGCGCGCTCGGCGTTGTTCTGGTAGTTGAGTGCGACCTTCGCCCCAGCCCTGCCCAGGCCGGCGATCATCGCTTTCCCAAGGCCGGTGGAACTTCCTGTCACGAGGGCGACGCGGTTTTTCAAAGAGAAGGAGGCGAGGTCAAACATTGCTGAAAAGAGGGAGTTTTGGTTGGAAAAAGAGGCCGGCGGTTTCGGAGATCCGCCGCTGCACAGGCTGCTAGTTTCCTTTGGCGGTCCCCACGCCGTCAATGACATCCACCGCCACGGTGGAGTTGCCGAACCGGGCAAAGTCCGAGTACGACCAGACGACCTTCTTAGAGGGGTCCACCTCGATGCTCAGCGGCATGTTTGGTCCGGCGTGGCAGTTGCCCAGCCGGGTGTTGCCGTTGGCCAGGCGCTCGACGCGGGTGACCCACGCGAGCTTGATGCCGGGGAGGTCGTCCTGTTCGAGCTTCCACACGATCTCGCCCTTCGGGTTCACCTCCAGAACGCTGTGTCCGTTCCCCGTGCCGATCAGAGTGTTCCCGTTGGCGATGCGCACCACGCTGAAAAGGTGGTTCCCAAACGCCTCCGGTCCGTGCCCCCCGGCCGGCTTCTTTCCAAAGAGAGGCACCTCAAACTCCCAGACCACTTTGCCCTCCTTGTTGTATTCGCGCACCTTCCCGTCGTTCTCGTGCGCGACGAGGTAGGTGCCTGCGGGGGTGGCCCGAACCAGCCGCGTGTCGCTGTGCTTGCTCGGGCGGTCCCGCACCAGCTTGATTTCGTGCACCAGCTTGCCGTCGCGATCCACCTCGATGATACGGCCCACACCGGACTCGGAAATCATGGTCAGGCCGTTTTCAAGCCGCTGGCAGGCGTGCACTTCGAGGGGCACGCCGGCATTGCCGTTCGAGGTCGCGGAATCGTATTCCCAGACGACTTTACCTTGGGGGTCCAGTTCGGTGACCTTGGTCCAGCTGGACTGGAAGAGCAGGTTTCCGTTGGGCAGCAGGGAGGCGTCGTGGAGTCCGCCGCTTTTGACATCCCGCTCAAGGGTGCCGTCCGGTGCCACGATGGCGATGCGGCCGGTGTTGGCGACCAGCAGCCGGTGCTGTGCCCCCGTCTGTTCGGCGAGCGCGGTGCCTGCTCCCGGAAAAGCCGCCGAGCCGAGGGCGCAGAGGGCGAGGGGAAGCAGGGAGCTCAAGGACGTGCGGAATCTTGTTTTGGTGTTCATCGGGAGGGTTGGTTTTCTAAAAGAAAGGGAGCACTGATCCGCACATGTCCCAGATTTCACAGAGGAGGCAAAAACCATAAAAACATCTGCGGTCATCTGAGTCATCTGCGGATCACTGCCTTTTCCGTGGGAGTTCAGGACATGATGGCGTGGATGGGGTCCGCGCCTTCGACGCCGACGAGCTTCTGGTCGAGTCCGCCGTAGAAGAAGGAGAGGTGGTTCGGATCCACGCCCAGCAGGTGCAGGATCGTGGCGTGCAGGTCCTTGACCTCGCACCGGTTGGCGACCGCGCGGTTGCCGAGTTCGTCGGTTTCCCCGTAGCTGACGCCCCCCTTGATCCCGCCCCCGGCCATCCACATGGTGAACCCGGCCGAGTTGTGGTCGCGGCCCGTGCCTGCGGCGTACTCGGCCGTGGGCTGGCGGCCGAACTCGCCGCCCCACACCACCAGGGTTTCGTCGAGGAGGCCCCGTTGTTTGAGATCCTTGAGCAGGCCCGCCACCGCCTTGTCCGTGTTGCCCGCGTGGAACTCGTGGTTTTTGACCAAGTCCCCGTGTGCGTCCCAGTTGTCGTCGGTGTGCGCGCCCCCGGAGTAGATCTGGACGAAGCGCACCCCGCTTTCCACCAAGCGGCGGGCGAGGAGGCATTTGCGGCCGAAGTCCTCGGTGCGCGGGTTGTCCATTCCGTAGAGGGCGAGGGTCTCCGCCGACTCCTTGGAAAGGTCGATGGTGTCTGGGGCGGCCGCCTGCATCCGGTAGGCAAGCTCATAGCTTTCGATCCGGGCGGCGAGGTTGGTGTTGTCGCTGCGCCCGCTCAGGTGGGACTGGTTGAGTTCGTTGAGCGAGTTGAGCAGCAGTCTTTGCTCGCCCGCGCTGACCCCTTCGCGGGGGCTCAAATCCAGGATGGGCGCGCCCGAGGCCCGAAACACCGTGCCCTGGTGGGTGGCCGGCATGAAACCGGAGGACCAGTTTTTCGCGCCGGAGATGGGGCCGCCTTTTTTGTCGAGCATCACCACGAAGCCCGGCAGGTTTTGGTTGAGGCTGCCCATGCCGTAGTTGATCCAGGAACCCAGGGCCGGTCTGCCGCCGATGATCGAACCGGTGTTCATCTTGATCATCGCCGAACCGTGGATCGGGGATTCGGCGGTCATGCTGTGGATGAACGCGAGGTCGTCCACGCATTGCGCGACATTGGGAAAGAGGTCGGAAACCCATTTGCCGCATTGGCCGTACTGTTTGAATTTCCACTTGGGCTCCACGATCCGGCCTTCGTTTTTGGAGCCGCCCCGGCCCTTGGTTTGGATTTTGATGGTCTTGCCATCCATCCCGAGCATCGCGGGCTTGTAGTCAAAGGTGTCGATGTGGCTCGGGCCGCCGTACATGAACAGAAAGATCACGCTCTTGGCCTTGCCCGGCAGCTTCATTGCCGCCGGGTTGGGGGAGGCCGCCGCCTGCGCTTGCTGCCCGAAGAAGCCGTCCTTGGCCAGAAGCCCGCAAAGCGCCATGTGCGTGAACCCGCCGCCGACGGTGGTGAGGAATTCCCGGCGCCGGACGTTGCCGCAGAAGTTGGGTTGTAGTGGAGTGCTCATACGAGGGGCTTTGGGTTAGTCCAGATAGATGAACTCGTTCAGGTTGAGGGCGATCAGGGCGAAACGCTGGAGGGCGGTCTGGTCGGAGAGGTTCAGCTCGCCTTTGAGCTTCTCGCAGGTCTTGAGGCAAAGGGCGACCTCCGCCTCCCGGGGGGCACGTTGCAGTACCAGTTGCAGGCCGTGGCGAATCTGCGCCTTGGCGTCGTCGCCCGCCTCTTTGCGCAGGCGCTCCGCGAACAGCCTGGACTGGTTCTCCATGAACTCCGAGTTGAGCAACCCTAGGGCCTGCGTCGAAACCGTACTCACAAACCGCACCGCGCACGGCGTGTCGGTGGGCGCCTGGTCGTGGTCGGCCAGCAGGGGCACCGAAAGGGTGCGTTTGACGTGGACGTAGATGCTCCTGCGCGTCGTGTCTTGTTCGTTTTCCACCGGCCAGTTGCGGCCCGGAATAGACTGGGTTTCCAAAACAGCCCGGGGCAGAGGGGGATGCACGGGCGGGCCGAACAGCTGCGGCAGCAACACCCCCGACACCGAAAGGATCGAGTCCCGCAGTTCTTCCGCCGTGAGTCTGCGCATGGGGAAGCGCCAGAACAGGAGGTTCTCCGGGTCCTTTTCCAGCGAGTCCTGTGTTCCGGTCGAACTCATCTGGTACGCCTGCGAGGTCAGCAGCAGCCGGTGCATGGCTTTGATGCTCCACCCTTTTTCAATGAAGGTGCGCGCCAGATAGTCCAGCAGTTCGGGATGCGTCGGCAGCTCGCCCAGACGCCCAAAGTCGTTTGGCGTGGGCACCAGCGCCCGGCCGAAATGGTGCTGCCAGATCCGGTTGACCGCCACGCGGCTCACCAGCGGGTTGTCGGGTTGCGTCAGCCAGTTGGCCAGCGCCAGCCGCCGCCCGGAGGACGCCTTGCCTGCCACCGGTGTGCTTGCCGGTTGTGCAGGGACGCCCTTGGTCAGGATGACCGGGTACGCGGGCTCCACAGGCTCACCCAAACTCTGGGGGTTGCCGCGGCGGTGGATGGCAAGGGGCGCGGGTGTGGCGCCGTCGTCCGCCGCCGCACTGATCGGAATCCCGACCAACCGGGCTGCCTCCGCCAACCAGGAGGGGTTGGCGTTTTTGAGCTTTTCCAAAAGGTCGCCACCCGCGAGGCGGTTGAGTTCGCCCTGCTCGGATTTCTTGGGTCCGCGCAGCAGCCTCTCTGCCCGTGTCACGGGCGAAAGCCCCGCGTGCAGGCTGACGGTGGGCAGCGCGCCAGCGTCCGTGGCAACGGTGCGGACGGTCAGAATGTTTGCCCCGGTGTGGAGCAGGCGCTTGAAGTTCGGAGCGAGCTCAATGGAGCGGCGTCCCTTGGGGAGGTTGTGCCCCTGCAGGATGGGGGAGCCGTTGAGGAAGACCTCCGTGTCGGCCTGGTATTCCAGATCCAGATAGAAATCCGCCGGGATCTCAGCCAGCCCGAACTTGGCGCGCATCCACACCGTGGCGCCTGCGCCGGCGCCTGTGGTGTCGGCCGCGCTCCAGCCCGTCGGGGCGAAGCTCTCCGCGCGCCAGTTGGCCGCGGGCGCCTTGGTGGTGTGTTGCCAGGCGTTTTCCTCTCCGCCCTTGGGTGCAACGAGCGGGGGGGCGTCTTCACGCTTTGGCTGCGCGGGTCCGGCCTTGGAGTGCCATTCCAGCAGGATAGCCCGGTTTTTTTGGTAGTCCGCATCCAAGCCTGCGAGCTGTTTGTTCTGCTCAAGATTGAGCCGGGCGCGGTCCACCTCGGGCGCCCAAAGGCGAGGGTTGCTGCGCGTGGCGCCGTAGTCTTTCAGGCCGTGAAAGAACGCCATGAAGCTGTAGTAATCCTTCTGCGAGATCGGATCCTTTTTGTGGTCGTGGCAGCGGGCACAACCCATTGTCATTCCAAGAAACGCCTCGCTAGTCATCTGCACGTTGTCGGCCAGCAGGTCGTACTTGGCTTGGATCCGGTCGGAGGGTTCGTCGTCCCACTGCATCAGGCGGAGAAAGCCGGTCGCGGTGAGTGACTGTTGTGTGGGCTGCTCCAACTCGTCCCCGGCAAGCTGCTCGATGATAAACCGGTTGTAGGGCAGGTCCGAGTTGAACGCCTCGATCAGGTAGTCGCGGTACCGCCAGATGTGGGGCTTCTCGTTGTCGCGCTCAAACCCTTCCGACTCGGCGTACCGGATCACGTCCATCCAGTGGCGCGCCCACTTTTCCCCGTACTGGGGCTTGGCGAGGAGCGTGTCCACAAGCCGCGGCCAGGCGCCCGGCGAGGTGTCCGCCACAAAGCGTGCGACCTCCTCGGGCGTGGGGGGCAGCCCGGTCAGGTCGTAGTAGGCGCGCCGGACCAGTTGCTCCTTGGAGGCGGGCGGGTTCGGGCGGAGGTTCTTCTGGGCGTGTTGCTTTGCGAGAAACGCGTCCACCGGGTTTTTGTTCCACGCGGGGTCGGCCACCTGCGGCGGGGCGTCCGCGCGCACCGGCTTGTAAGCCCACCAGTTGGCCCGGTCCTCCGGGGCCTGCGGGACCTCTACATGCGCCGTCTTGGCGGGAGCGCTCTCCAGGGCCGGATCGTAGGGCGCGCCCATCTCGAGCCATTTCTGAATGATATCAATTTCCGCCTGCGGCCTCTTTCCGGCGGGCGGCATCTCGTGCTCGGAGTCCCGGTAGCTGAGCATTTCCAGCATCCGGCTTTTGGAGGGCGCGGCGGGGTCGATGGCCGCACCGCTCTCACCGCCCTTGAGGAGGCTCTCGCGAGAGGTGAGCACAAAACCGCCCTTGGTCTTTTCCCCGCCGTGGCACTTGATGCAGTGCGCCTTCAAAAGCGGGTGCACCTGCTCCTTGAAAAACTGGTTCGCCTCCGGAGTACCCTGTGCTGCGAAAACGGGGCCGCTGCAAAGCAGGAGCAGCCCGGAGCACAAACCGAAGAAATGGATTCTAGCCTGGGTTTTCATAGGCGGGGGTAAGGGGGGGTCAGTTTGGAAAGTAGCCGAGTTTGCTCGAAATCAGGCGGGCGGCGTCCCGCAGCAGGATGCCCACCGCGGCAAAACGTGAGGCCGGGATTCTGGAGGACGGTCCCGTAAGCCAGACTGCACCCGCAGGCGCGCCCTGCCGATCCAGAATGACACCGCCGATGCAGTGCGCGCCCTCGCGCTCCTCGCCCTCGTCCACGCCAAACCCCCGCTCCCGGGTGCGCTCCAACTCGGCTTCAAACGCCGCCCGTTCCGTGATGGTCCGCGGGTTGAACCGCGTGAACGGCATCTGATCCATTAAAGCTCCCGCCTCCGCCGCGGGCATCGCCGCGAGCATCGCCTTGCCGGGGGCGGCCGTGTGCAGCTCGAAGCGCACGCCCACGTCCACGCAAAACCGGAACGGGTGGCGCCCCGGTACCTGCTCGAGCACGATCCCCTCGGTCCCCGAGATCGTCCCCAACAGGACGGTCTCCAGTGTTTGGTCCCGGAGGGCGCGCATCGTTTCCAGCGCGGATTCCGTCAGGCTGCGTTCGCCCGCGGCGGGGGCGCAACTGAGCCGGAGCAGCTTCTGGGTGAGCTGGAATTTCTTGGTCGCCTCCGTCCGCTCCAGATAGCCCCGTTCCTCCAGGGTACGGCTGATCCGGAACACGCTGTTGGTGGGGATCTCCAACGCGGCGGCAAGCTCGCTGAGGGTCAGCCCGGCCGGTGCGGCACTCAGGGTCTCGAGGATGCTCAGGGCACGGTCCAGGTTCGGGACGCTGTACCGGGAGGGGGCCTGTCGCGCGGAGACCAGCGGCGGCTGCTTGCGGCTGTTTGTTGTCATATAAAAGCGAGTCTACATAGCAAAAGATCCCCAGGCCCTTCCGTTTCTTAGAAAAAAGTGGCCCCAAAGCGACCCTTCCTGTGTGGCCCCAACCCGCCCACCACGCTCCCGCCGGTGCCGGCCGCATCCAAAAAGTGGAGCCTTTGCGCAGCGCGTCTTCGGGGTGTAGCGTACCGGCCCACCCCATGTCAGATCCCTTCGTTCACCTTCATCTCCACTCTGAATACTCTCTTCTGGACGGCGCCGTGCGCATTCCGGAGCTCATGAAAAAGGTCAAGGAGTGCGGGATGCCGGCCGTGGCCCTCACCGACCACGGAAACCTTTTCGGCGCCATCGAGTTTTACCAGGAGGCGATGAAGGCAGGCGTCAAGCCGATCATCGGCGTGGAGGCCTACATGGCGCCGGGCTCCCACAAGGAACGCAACGCCACCAGCGGCCGGGACGCAGCCACCCACCTCACACTACTTTCCCAAGACGAGACCGGTTACAAAAACCTCATCAAGCTCGTCTCCATCGCCCACCTGGACGGCATGTACTACAAGCCGCGCATCGACAAGGAGCTCCTCTCCCAGTACGGCGCCGGTTTGATCGCCCTGAGCGGGTGCCTC
>CANJYI010000104.1 GCA_947478975.1 Chthoniobacteraceae bacterium | reverse complement strand
GGCGTAGGTTAGCCCCGTGGCGACAGGCGGCTTCATCGCGACCTTGAGGGTCACGGTCTGGCCGACGCGCACGGATTGGGCCGCCGGATGTGTCAGGATTTCAGGGCCGCCATCAACCTTCTTGAGTTCGAAGTCGTTCACTGTCACTGGTTCTCCGCCGAGAGGCCCTACAAGACTGACCTGGTACTTGGCGAAGTCCTCGGCCTTGACGGAGGCCAGGGCGAGGGTATCGCCCGTGACGGCAAGCGATTCAAGGCCGTTGGGGCCGACGCGACTCCAGCTGTACTGCAGCGGGCCGGTGCCTGCGGCAAGGACGCGGAAGGAGGCGCGACCGCCAAGCTGGGCGCTTTGGCTGGCGGGTACCGCGAGGATGCTGACCTTCTCGATGACCTGCACGCTGATCTTGCGCGAAAAGACACGTCCGATTTCAACGGCGCCCGCCGCGTCGAGGTAGTTGCGCACTTCAAGATCGAACAAGCCGGTGTCAAACACGCTCAGCTTGGCGCGGGAGAGCTCCGGTTTGGTTTCCCCGTCAAGCGGGACCCCGTTTCTGCGCCATTGGTATTTTAAGACGCCGTCGCCGCCTGCGGTGATGGCGAGGTTGAGCGTGCCGCCCTGAGCCAGCTTGAGGTCGCCAGGTTCACTAAGGATGAAGGCTGGCACGCTGACGGCCAGCTTGGTCACCTTCGAGAGAACGCCGTTGGGGTCGACAGGGTTTGCCACGCGCGCCTGATAGTCGCCGGAGTCGACTGCGGCGATTCCGCTGATGCGTAGAACCGAACTGGTGCCGCCGGGGATGGGTGCTCCGTTGCGCAACCACTGGTAGCTGAGCGGCCCGGTCCCGGTGGCCTCAACCCGGAATTCGACCGTTGCGCCCGGAGTGGCGGTTTGGACTGTGGCCTCCTTGGGAGAGATGATGGTGACGGGCTTGTTGACCGTGACGCGTGAGAGCGTGCTGGTGATGCGGCCGGTCGGGCCCGTCACAACGACCAAGTACACACCTTCGTCGGAAACCGACCCATGTTCAATCCGCAGCGTTCTGGCTGTTTGGCCAGCAAGCACCTGCGAGGCGCGACCAATGCCCCTGATCCACTGGTAGGTGGCGCCTTCGCTCCAGGTGGTGGTCACGGAAAGCTGGATCGGCTGGCCTGGATTGACCGTCAGCCTAGCTGCCGGCTGTGTGACGATGCGCAGCGTGTCGGTGATCTTGAGCTGGAGAGACCTGCTGGTGGCGCGCTCGCTGCCGTTGGAAACCACGACATCGTAAAGGCCTGCCTGTTTGAGCTGAACCGCGGGAATATCCAGCTGGGCCCTGACTGCGCCGTAGATGTTCACGCCGTTAAAGCGCCATTGGTAACGGTAGGAACCGCCGAGGTCGGAGGTCGCCTTTGCCGCGATCGTGAAGCGCTCACGCGCATTGAGGTTCAAGACGCTCACATCGGGTGCCAGAGCGATCTCAATGGGCAGCGAGACCTTGAGTGTCGCCTGGGCCGTGCGTCCTGTCTCGGAGTTGTCGTCTTTGGCCAGGAGTTCGTACACGCCTGAATCCGAGACCGAGGCGGAATCAATGGTGAGCACGCCTGTCACAGGGTTCACGCTGCGGCCGGCGCCGGAGATGGGGAGCCTTGTGCCATCGGGCTGAACCTTCGTCCAACTGAGCACCAGGTTGGCTCCGCCTGAGACGACGGGCACCAGAAGTGCGCGCTGGCCGGGACGGACCGTCTGCGGGGCCATGGGTGCGATGGTCGGCGGGGCAAGGAGCTTAAGCAGGGTTGCGGCCGAGATCACCCGTCCCTTTTCCTCGCCCTTGACCGTAGCGCTGATGACTGCGTCGTAGGTGCCGGCATCGGCATCAACGATCTTGGCAATGGTGTAGGAGGAGGAGTTGGCGCCCTGGATCGGAATCCCGTTGCGACGCCACTGGAAGGCGATGGTGTAGTCGTCGCTTGGCTCAACGTACTGCGAGAAGACGATGGATTCGCCCAGTCTGCGGACTTCGACACCTTCCTCGGGCGCTGTGGAAAGAGAGGCAGCTGCGCCCGACGGTGCAGCGCCCTGCTTGCTCAGCGAGAGGGAGGTGATGGTGCGCAGCTCCGCTCCCGAAGTGGTGACGCTGCCATAACCATTGCTGACTCGCACGGTGAAGCTGCGAACGGAAGTCGACTTGGCGACGTTCTTGACGAGCAAAGACGGCGTCTTTGAGCCCTCGATAACGTTGAGCTTCGTGCCGGCGGGTGAGTCCGCGAGAAGAACGCCGTTGAGGTACCACTGGTACTCAAGATCGGTGGCACTCCGCGCGACCACCTTGAAGCTGGCTGCATCGGCGACATTGACCACCTGGCGTTCGGGCGCCGCCTTGATGACGGGCACGCCCTGTACGGTGAGCACGGCAGGCAGACTGGCCAGGGTGCTTGAGGCACCCGAGACAACCACATCGTAGGCGCCGGCGGAGCCGATGTTGGAGGCGTCACCCAGATCAGCCACCGCAATCTTAAGCGTGGGCGAACGGGTGCCAGAGATGCCCTTGGCGGCGGCATCCTGAAGCTCGACGCCATCCTTGCGCCACTGGTAGGCGAGCGTGAACTCTCCATCAAGCGGGGTGCCTGTCGCAGCGACGGTGAAGGAGACGGGATCACCGGCCTTCACTGTTCTGGACAGCGGCTGTGAGGTGATGTCCACCGCTTCGGGCAGGAGCGCCTCTGCGACGGCGCTTTGCTCGGAGCCGGCGATGTTTGAAACAATGACGTCGTAGCTACCCGCGTCTGCGGCGCTGGCCTTGGAGACAGACAGGCTTGCCTCGGTGGCGCCCTGAATGTCCTTGCCATTTTTACGCCACTGGTAGGCGAGAGGCTCGTCGCCCGAGGCCTTCACCAAGAGGGTAAAGGGTTTCTCAAGCGTGAGCGCGGTGCGGCGGGGTTGCTGTTCAATGACAGCCGGGAGGCGCACCTTCAACATGCCAGAGGAGCTGAGCGAAGTGCCAAGGGAATGGTTCACCTGCACGTCATAGGTGCCCTCACGCGCCAGCTTGTCGGCGGAGGGCGGCGCACCAGGAGCCGCGACGACCCTGTACACGGACGAGGTAGCCCCAGAGATGGGCGCGCCATTCCGCCGCCACTGGTAAGTCAGTTCTGAGCCCTTGGCCACCACTGAGAACACAGCGACATTGCCTGGGTTTACAACGATCAAGGCCTCGGGCTGGCCCTTCGGATCGATGACATCAAGCTCGCGCACGGCGATGGCCGCCTCACGGGAGTAAACGCTGCCACGGGCGTTCTGGACCAGCATCCGATAGAGGCCGGCGTCTGAGGGACGCGCAGGGCTCAGCGCAAGCTGGACGTCCGAGGCGCCGGTGATGGCGCTCCAGCGGCCTGCCCGGAACCGTTCCCACTGGTAGCTGAGCGTCCCTGCCTCAAGAGCCTGCGCCTGCAGCAGTGCGGCGCCGCCCGCGGTGAGCGAGATGTCCTTGGGCTGGCCATTGGAGGCGAGCTGCGGCACGGGCAGGAGGCGTACCGCCACGGTAGCGCTGCGCACGGTGCCCAAATCCAGGGTTCCGTTCTTCCCTGCAACTTCCACGAAGAAGGTGCGGGTCACATCAGTGACATTTTCCACCGTAAGCGCGTTGGTGACGGCATCGGCGATCTTGGCAGATCCTTCATACCACTGGTAGGTGAGCTCCCCATCGCCGATGGCCCGCACTTCGAGCCTAGCTGCTCCTACGCCTTCCGCCGTGGGAAGAACCTGCAGCTGCGGCGCAGGCGCAACGGTGATGGTGGTGGGCGTGAGAACCGTCAGCGTGGCAGACTGGCTAGAAACAGAGGTGGCACCGCTGTTGAAGAGCACGTCGTAGGAACCTGCATCAGACACCTGTGCGTTCTTGAGCACGAGCGTGGCTGAGGTGGCGCCGGGCACGTTGACGCCGTTGCGCCGCCACTGGTAGCGGAGCAGCGAACCGGTAGCCTTGGCTTCCAACACCGCGAGCGTTCCCGCCAGCGTCGTGACTGCCTTGGGATAGGCGGGATCCACTTTGAGCGCGTCGTTCAGCCCGATGACTGCAGCGTTGGAGGTGACCTTGTTGATCGAGTTGCTCACGACCACGTCGTATTCGCCTTCGTTGTCGCCGCTGAGGCTTGGGATGACAAGCTCCGCGGAGTTGGCGCGGGGAATGGGGACGGTGTCCTTGCGCCACTGATAGGACAACGGCGCGAGGCCGGTGGCCGTCACCAGCAGCTTCACGGTCGTGCCGGAATTCGCGGTGCGACCGAGCGGCTGCACAGTGATGGCAACAGGGGCCTTCACCGTGAGCAGCTGCGCCGCGCTGGTGGCTTCATTGACCGCGTTGGCGACCTTAACGGAATAGGAAGCCGTCGCCAAAGCGTCTGTGCGAAGAGCGTAGGTCTGGCCCGTGCCATTCTGAAGAATCTGCGCCCCGTCCTTGAACCATTGGTAGGTAAAGGGTGCCGTTCCCTTGGCAGTGGCGATCAGCGGCAGGACTTGGTCGAATTCGACCAACCCCGCGCCCGGGGTAAACTGCACCTCGGAAACGGGCTCGCGCACGGAGAGCAGGGCTTCGCCACTGGTCTTGGTGCTGAGCACCTTGCCGGTGAGGGAATCCAGATTGTAAACGCGCACCGAAATCTTGGCGCCAGAGTCGGTGTCCTTGACCACTGGCAGCGTGTAGGTTGAGGCAGCAGCTCCGGAAATAGGGAGGCCATTGCGCAGCCACTGGTACTTCAGCTCGCTGCCCGTGGCGGTGACCGAGAAGGGCACCTTAAGCTGACCGGGGTTGAGCACCAGGGTCCCCTGGGGTCCCGACTGGAGGTCAACCGCCTGCAACACCTTGAGAGAGGCGCTGCTCGAAACGGAGCTGAACGTGTTGGCTGCCTCTACGACGTAGTCGCCCGCGTCGGAAAGCTTCACGATGGGCAGCACGAGGGACTGCGAGGTCTGTGCTTCCAAGGCAACGGCACCGCGCTTCCACTTGAAGGTCAAGCCATTGCCGGTGGCCGAGAAGCTCGACCAGCGGAGGTCCTGTCCTTCGAGTACGGTCAGAGGCAGGAGTTGGCTCTCGATCGCAGCAGGGCGCTGGTTGAGCGCAACGCGCTTGGAGTCGGAGGTGCGTGTGCCGACCTTGTTGCTGACGACCACGTCGTAGTCGCCCTCGCCGGACGCACCGTTGAGCTTGAAGCTCAAGCTGGATGCGGTTCCGGTGGAGACAACCGTGACAGACTTCGTGTCCAAAGGCACCCCGTTGAGGCGCCACTCGAAGCTGAGAGCAGACAAAGACTGCGCAGTGACCGCGAGGTTCACGGTGCCACCCGGCGCAACCACAAGACTGCCAGAGGAGGTCAGTTCCCCAACGACCGGGAGTTGCTTCACGGTAAGGAGCACCGGCGTCTCGGTGAGGTCGGAGGCAACGGCGGGAGCCTGTGCCCCGGAAAACTGGGCCTTGTTGGATACCCGCACGGTGTAGGCTGCTTCTGTTGAGCCATCGGCTGCCAATTCAGCCGCCACCACCTGCAGACTGGCTTGCGTCCCATCCGTCACAGCCACTCCGCCCTTGAACCACTGGTAGGCGAAGGGAGCAGTGCCTTGGGCGCCCACAGAGAGCGTCACGGTCTGGTTCGGGTTGAGTGCCTGCGCCTGTGCCGCGAAAGGAATGCGGTCAATTTTAACTGGCTCAAACAACGCCAACTGCACCTCCTGGGTGGTCCGTTTGGTGTCTGTGAAGGCAGCGCTAAAGGCTCCAGAAACAACCTCGGCCCGGTACTGCCCGACGGTACGGTCGCTTGCGCCCTTCACCTTCAGGAGCGGCGTCGCGGTCCCCTCGTATAGTTCCCCGTCGCTGAGCGCCTGCCAGGAACCCACCAGCGGCAGGTAGTACCAACGGTAATGCAGGTCGTAGCCGCCGGCCGCCACGCCGAAGCTCGCTTGCGTGCCTTCCAGCAACTGGAGGCTCTCGGGCTGCTTGGTGATGTTGACCGAGTAGACCGTCAGCGTGCCGGAGGCGACGGTGGAGCCGTAAGTCCCTGCGGAAACCGACACATCGTAAATTCCAGCCTTACCGGCGGTGTCCGTTGACTCAGCCGGAAGCGCCGTAAAGGTGAGCACCTGCTTGGTTTCACCCGGCAGAATCACGCCGTCACGACTCCACTGGTAGGTCAACGGAGCGTCGCTTGTCACGGCAGCCTTCCACCCCACCTTGGTGCCTGCAGAAAGCGACCAGGCCAGCGGTTCGAAACTCACCACCGGCTTTCCGACCAAAACCGTCACATCCGAAGACGTCACCCCTCTGGAGGTACCCCCCGAGGTTGCGCTGGCCCTCAATTGGTAGGTGCCCGCGTCGGCGGCAACCCCTTGCAGCGCTAGGGTCGAGCCCGTGGCACCGGCAAGCGCCACCCCGTTTTTGAACCACTGGTAACTCGCCGATTGGATGAGATAACCGTCCAGAGCCACAGGCACGCTGACAGGGTTGCCCGTGGTAAAGAGGGAAGCGATCGGCTGCGTGGTGATCTGCACCCATTCCCGCACCTTTACGCTGGCCGCACGGCTTTCGACTTCGCCTGCAAAGTTGGAAACCACTACGGAATAACTATTGGTCCCGGCTGCCAGCACCTTCCCAATCTTGAGAGTCGAAGCCGTCGCACCTTCCAAAACGATACCATCCCGCTTCCACACAAACTCCGGCTCCGGCACGCCTAGGGCAGACACCGAAAGCTCCACATCATCGCCAATCTTGGCGTCTACGGCGGTGGGTTGTGTGACAATGGATGGCGCAAGGCCGTAGACCAATTCTACGGCTTTGCTGACGACTTTGCCCACCGTATTGGAAACCTCCACCGCATACTGTCCGGCGAGGCTGGCCTGCATCGTCCCAAGGTTGAGGGTGGCTGCCGTTCCTCCCGAGACGGCGACTCCGCCCTTGAGCCACAGGTACTGCAAGGTGGGCGAACCCGCGGCCAAAACCGTCAGCTGCACCGGATCCCCGGGTTTGACGATACCGCCGGTGGGCTGCACCAAAATGGACGGCGCAATTTCCGGCCCGATCGTGAGTGCGGCGTTCGCCGAGCCTTGGTAATTGGGATCCTCGATTGTGGCGACCACCAGGTAGTTGCCGTTGCGTACAGGCCGCTCGGTCTTGCCGGCGTAGGTTACTGAACAGTTGAGCCCGGCGGGTTCCGTGGTGTAGGTCAAGCCATGGGCTAGGCCGTCGTATTCTACGGAAGAGGCTCCCGCGAGGATGACGGTAGCCGTCTTTTTGGCAACGGTCAGCGTCTGCTCGACGGCTGCGGCAGGGTAAAATCTGGCATCTCCAACCTGAGTGGCGCGGACGAGAATCGGACCCGCTCCCGTGATTGTCAGCAGGCCGTTGGAGACGTTGCCGGAACCGCTCACCACAGTGTAACCCACGCTGAGCCCCGAACTGGCGGTGGCTCCCAACGCGACGGGCGCGTCCAGATAAGTACGCTCCGCGAGTTCCCCGAAGGAGATGCTCTGCAAAGCGCGGTCGACGCTGAAGATGCGCTCCACCTCGGGCGCGGACAGGTGGTTGGCGTCGCCCGACTGGGATGCGCGGACCACCACGGTTCCTCCGGCAGTCAACACCAGCGAACCGCCGGTGAGCACGGCGGGCCCGCTCACATAGCTGAAAGTCACGGGCAGACCCACACTGGAGACTGCTGAGAGGTTGAGCGCGGCATCTCCAAAAACTCTCGGACTAATCCCGTCAAACGTGATCGTCTGAGCTTTTTTGGCCACCACGAACGACTGCTCCACGCTTTCTGCCGCCAGATAGTTTGCGTCACTGGCACGCGCCGCGCGCAACACGACAGTCCCGGCTCCGGTGAGGGAAAGCATGTTCCCCTGCCCGAGTTTCGCGGGGCCGCTGACGCTCAAAGTCACCGGCAAACCGCTGCTGGTGGTTGGACTCAGCGCGAAGGGAGCGTCCCCAAAAGTGCGACCCGCCAACCCGCCAAAGAAAATCTGCTGGGCGGATTTCGCAATGGGGATGGTGAAGAGCGCCGAGCCGGGCAGGTAGTTGGCGCTGCCAGAAACCGACCCCCGCACCACCAGCGAGCCCGCGCCAAGCAGGCTCACGGTGTCGCCGATTACCTCACCCGGGCCACTCACATAATTCAACGGGACCGGCATTCCGGAGTTGGCAGTGCCCGAAAGGACAAAGGGAACGTCGCCGAAGGTTTTTGCGGCAAGTGTCCCCATCTGAATGACCGGCGCTGCAGGCAGGACCGTGATTGTCCTTTGCACATCGGGCGCAGCGAGATAATCCGCGCTGCCGGCTTGGCTGGCTTTGAGTACCAAGGTGCCCGTGCCCAGCACGCGGAGGGTGCCCCCGCTCAGAGTGCCCGGACCGCTCAGGAGCGCAAACTCCACGGGCAGCCCCGAAGTCGCCGCCGCGCTTAGAGTGAAAGGCGCGGGATCAAAATCCATGGTCGCGGGCAGGTCGACGGTCAACTGCTGGAACTGGCGGTTGAAGACAAGCGTGCGGACCACCGGTGT
>CANJYI010000103.1 GCA_947478975.1 Chthoniobacteraceae bacterium | reverse complement strand
TCCCGCTGTTACGGCTCCTTCGAGGAGATGATTCTGGCGGAAAAGGCCCTCCCCGCCGACAAGCGGATGGATTTTATCTCGATCGTCACCCCGAACCACATGCACTTCGCCCCGGCGAAACTTGCACTTGAAAACGGTTTCCACGTGCTTTCCGACAAGCCGGCGACGTTCAATCTTGCCGAGGCCCAAACCCTCTCCGGTATCGTTTCCAAAACCGGCCTCCTTTACGGCCTCACTCACAACTATACGGGCTATCCGCTGGTCAAGCAGGCCCGCGAAATGGTCCTTTCGGGAGCCTTGGGCAAGATCCGCAAAGTAGTCGCGGAATATCCACAGGGCTGGCTCGCAACGCGCCTGGAGGAGAGCGGGCAGAAGCAGGCGGCCTGGCGCACGGACCCCTCCCGCTCCGGAGCAGCCGGATGCGTCGGCGACATCGGGACCCACGCCGAGAACCTCGCCGAGTACATCACCGGGCTCAAAATCCGCGAGCTGGCAGCCGACCTTACCAGCTTTGTGGAGGGCCGCCTGCTAGACGACGATGCCAATATCCTTCTCCGCTTTGAAGGCGGCGCCAAAGGGGTGCTGCACTGCTCCCAAATCAGCGTGGGAGAGGAGAACAACCTCAGCATCCGGGTCTACGGCGAAAAGGGTGGTTTGGAATGGCACCAGAAAGAGCCCAACACTCTCCTCGTGAAATGGCTGGAGAGGCCCATGGAGGTCTATCGCACCGCCAACGGCTACCTCGGTGCGGCTGCCGCCGCCAATGCCAGGACTCCGGCGTCCCATCCGGAGGGCTATCTGGAAGCCTTCGCCAACATCTACCGCAACTTTGCCAACCACATTCGCGCGGGCATTGCTGGCGACGAACCCTCCACCCTCGTGCTGGACTATCCAAAAATTGAGGATGGCCTGCGTGGCATGGCCTTCATCGAGGCCGTGGTTGCTTCCAGCAAGCACAACTCCACCTGGACGAAAGTGACGACCGGGTGCTAGCCAGCTAGTCACCAAAGGGCTTCTGTGCGGGGCCTTCAAACCTCGCCTGCGGTTTGTTGCGTCATTGGGTCACTGGTTGTCGCTGCTCTTGCCTGAGGTGGGTGGTGGGAATAGACATTTGAGGTCGTCCCCCACCCCCTCGCTATGCCTCCGACGGTAAAAATATTTTCACGGCTCCTGCTGTCCCTGCTCCTTTTCTCTCCTAGCCCCCATGTTTCGGGAGCGAGCGAGAAAAAGGAACGCCCCGCAGCCACCGAGAGTCCTTCGGCAAAAACAGCGTTCAAGGTCGATGCCACGGGCTTCGGACAACAGGTCCAACCGTTCCTGAAAGAGCACTGCGTCTCTTGCCACGGTCCCGAAAAACAAAAGGGCGACCTGCGTCTGGATACCCTTCCAAACCGCTTCGAGGACGCAGCGACGGCGGCCAAGTGGGCGGAGGTGGTCCATGTCCTCAACCGGCACGAGATGCCTCCCGAGGAAAAGCCGCAACCAGCACCGGCGGCCGCCTCTCGTTTTGCGGAATGGCTCGAGGGGGAACTTTCCCGGGCGGAACTTTCCAAGCGCTCCTCGCGGGTCGTGCTCCGGCGCATGAACCGCGCAGAGTACAACAACACCATCAGGGATCTGGTGGGAGTCGACATCAACCCGGCGGAAAAGTTTCCGGAGGATCCTCCGGCCGGCGGCTTTGATAACATCGGGCAGGCGCTCTCGATTTCCCCCCTGCAGTTGGAGCTCTATTACGCTGCTGCCCGCCAGATTCTCGACCGCGCCCTGGTGGAAGGGGAGCAACCTCCCGCCATCAAATGGCGGTTTGAACCCGAGGAAAACACCCTTGGCTCCGACCGATTCAGGGTTCAGCGCGACACGCAGAAATCCATCATTCTCAACAAGGGGGAAAATCCCGTCGAAGATGGGATGACCGTCGTTCACCACGACTCTTGGAACAAGGTGCCCAGCTTCCGCAATTTCAGCGTTCCGTCTGAGGGCGAGTACATCGTGCGGTTTCGGGCCGCGGGTCGGGTGCCTGGACGGGAGGCAGTGGTCAGTTCGGCGCGGGGCATTCTTGAGACGCGCCGGGCCGAGGCGGATGCGAAAAACCCGCAGTTTAAGGAGCGCAACGAGAAGCACATGCAGGACGATTTGCGCCACTTTGCAACGCACCCTTGCTACGGATACGGGCCGCCCCGTGTGAAGCTCACCCAGCATCTCGGAGGCACGCCCCGGGTGCTTGCTGAAATGGACGTCGCAGCACCGGAAGCCGCCCCCCGCGAGTACGAGGTGCGTGGCTACTTCACCACCCAAAGCGCCGGCATCAGCGTGCAGTACGACTATGCCATTCCCAAGATGCTCGAGAATTTCTGGATGCAGTCGCGGGACGAATTTGCGCGACCCACGCTCCTGCTGGACTGGATCGAGCTGGAGGGACCCGTGCATTCCACCTGGCCGCCGGCAAGCCACACGCGGATCCTGTTTGACTCCCCCAAACAGAAGGCCTCCGAAAAAGAGTACGCCAGCGAAGTCCTTGCACGCTTCATGGCCCGCGCTTATAGGCGGCCCGTGCTCCCCGCTGAGGTGGATTCCAAAGTGGCCCTTTTTGAGAGGTTGCGCGCCGATAAACCCTCCTTTGTCGAGGCCATCAAAGTGCCTCTCGCCGCGGTGCTGACCTCCCCCCAGTTCCTTTATCTTGTCGAACCAGAGCCGGGGGAGGCTGCGCCTCGGAAACTGAGCTCCTACGAACTGGCCTCACGGCTTTCCTACTTTTTGTGGTCCTCCCTGCCTGATGCCGAATTGAGTGCAGCCGCCGCCTCGGGCGCGCTGCTCCGGCCTGAAGGGATGCGGGCGCAGTTGCAGCGGATGCTGGCCGACCCGCGTAGCGAGGCGCTGGTGAAAAACTTCGCAGGCCAATGGCTGGGCCTCCGCAAAATGGGCGCCAACCCGCCCGCGGCCACGCTCTATCCCGAGTATGACAGGCACCTGGAAGTGTCCATGATGCGGGAGACCGAGGCATTTTTCGGCGAGGTTCTCCGCCAACGACTGGACGTGCGGAAGTTGCTTAAAAGCGACTTTGTCACCATCAACGAAAGGCTTGCGCGGTTCTACCGAATTCCCGGCGTAAAGGGCGACGAGATGCGCAAGGTCGAGCCGCCTCCCGAGGCGCATCGTGGCGGGTTGGTGACACAGGCTTCCATCCAGTGCATCACCTCCAACGGCACCCGGACCTCGCCGGTGGCACGCGGTGTCTGGATTTTGCGCACCCTTCTCGGGAGCGATCCCGGGCTTCCCGTTGCGAACGTCGGAGAGATCCAATCCAAGGTTCCCGGCATCGACAAGGCCACCGTGCGGCAGCGCCTCGCCATCCACCGGGAAACCCCGTCGTGTGCGCGTTGCCACGACAAAATCGATCCCCTTGGACTGGCCATGGAGAACTTCAATGCCAGCGGTGAATGGAGAGAGCAGGAAGGCCACGGCTACAACGGCCGTATAGACAAGAACGACCCGGTGATTGATGCCTCGGCAAAAATGCCGGACGGAACGGCATTTGCCGGGGTGGAGGGGTTGCAGGAGCAGTTGCTCAAAAACGAAGAACGTTTTCTGGAAACTTTGGCGGCCCAACTGGCCACCTACGCCCTTGGCCGGGAATTGGGCTTTTCCGATAGGAGGATGATCCGGGGCTTTGCAGCGCAGCTGAAGCAGAGGGGTTACACCCTGGATGCGCTGCTCGAGAGCATCGTCACCTCGGCTGCCTTCACCACAAAATAGCGGTGCGCCGCAGATCCGCCGTTCCACATTCAAAACCGCACACGCCCCTTCCCCCTCTTTTCCCATGCGCATCGCCCCCCTGTTTCACAGCCCCCTTTCCAGACGCACCCTGCTGCGCGGCGCCGGAGTTTCAATCGCGCTCCCCTTTCTGGAAGCGATGCTCCCGCGTTCGCTCCACGCGGCGCCGTCCACCTACAAGCCCGTTGCCAAAAGCGGGACGAAGCCCACACCGCGCGCGATTTTCTGCTATGTCTCAAACGGGGTGAACATCCTCGACTGGGTGCCCGGTAGCGAGGGGAAGAACTACGCGCTCTCCCCCACCCTTACCACGCTCCAAGAACACCAATCGCGCTTTAGCGTGCTCTCCGGTTTGGGGCATCCGCGTTGCACCGGCGGCCACAGCGGCGGAGACACCTGGCTCACCGGGGCGGACCTGCGCTCGGTCCCCGGCAAGGAGTACACCAACTCGCTTTCCATCGACCAACTCATCGCCGAGAAAATCGGCGCCCAAACCCGCTTCCCCTCGCTGGAACTGAGCGACACCTCCGGCACGGGCGCCGCACTGCACAGCAGCACCCTGGCCTTCGACAGAAACGGCACGCCCCTTCCGGCTGAGAATCATCCCCAACGCTTGTTTGACCGGCTGTTTGTCCCGGAAAACGCCGCCTCAAAAGAAGCCACGCTCAAGAGGTATGCTGAAAAGCGGAGCATTCTCGACGAGGTGCTAGGAGAGGCGAAGCGCTTGGAGAAAAAGCTGGGCCGCAACGACCAACACAAGCTCGGGGAGTACCTCGCTTCGGTGCGCGAAACCGAGCTGCGCGTGCAGAGACAGGCGGCTTGGATCGATGTGGCGCGGCCGTTGGTTTCCGCCGAAGGCCTGCAGCTCGCCAGCAAGCCGGGCGATGCGCATGACCGTCCCATGTGGCTCGATGTCATGCTCGAGATTTGTTACCTGGCCTTTGTCACTGACACCACGCGCACCATCACCTTTGAATGGGCCCGAGAAGCCGGCGGCCTCGGCGTGGGAGGCGAAAACCACCACGAACTTTCCCACCACGGAGGGGACGCGGGCATGCTCGCAAAACTGGCTGCGGTAGACCGAGGCTACCTTGCCAGGCTGAACCGCTTTCTTTCGTTCCTCCAGTCGACGGAGGAAGGGGGCGCGACTCTCCTGGATCACACCATGGTTGTCTACGGTTCAGGTATGAACAGCGGGCCGCGCGGGGAGCACTCCCCCAAGAACCTGCCGCTGTTGGTCGCCGGGGGAAGCGCCTGGGGACTCAAGCACGGGCAGCACATCGCCCACCCGCCCGACAAGCATCCGCCCCTTTCAAACGTGCTGCTCACCGTTGCCCAAAAGATGGGGGTTGAGAAGGGCGCCTTCGCCGACAGCACAGGCTCTTTTTCCGAACTCGCCTCCTAGGCGGCGAACCCGGTTTGCCCGTTCTGGCCTCGCCGGTTTGTCGGATTTCACTTCTGTTTTTATCCGATGCATTCCATTGAGCCTCTATCCCGTCACGATGCCCTGGTCTCCTGGAACGCCTTCCTTCCAAGTGCCGCCGCTTATGCGGGTGCAAGAAACCACGTAAAGGCGGGACACCTCAACGTGTCACGGCTCAGCGCGAGCATTCGGTTCCGGACGCTGATTGAAGACGAGATCATCGAGGATACGCTGAAGCAGCACCCCTTTGAGGCTTCGGAAAAGTGGCTCCAGGAAGTGTGCTGGCGCCGCTACTGGAAGGGCTGGCTGGAGGCGTATCCGCAGGTATGGTCCCAGTGGCGAAAGCAGATTCGCCTGTTGCGGAAAACGCTCTCTGCAGGAACTTTGGCGAGAGCGGAAGCGGTTTCCTCAGGCCGCAGCGGGGTGGCCTGTATGGATCAAATCGCCAGCGAGTTGGTCGCCACAGGCTACCTTCACAACCATGCCCGGATGTGGTGGGCCAGCTTTTGGATTCATGTCGAACAGCTGCCCTGGGAGCTCGGCGCTGATTTCTTCTTCAGGCACCTGCTGGATGCCGATCCCGCGAGCAACACCCTTTCGTGGCGCTGGGTCGCCGGCCTGCAAACGCCCGGCAAGAGCTACCTGGTTCGGCTCTCCAACATTGAAAAATATGCGCCGGGCTATCTGGACGAAAACCAAGCCGGCAGCGAACGCTTGGCCGACGGAGCGGTAAACGCCGTGGTCGTGCAGCCTTCCGCCGGATTGGAAAGAAGAACGCCACCTGCGTATCCGACTTTTTTAAGCCCCCCGACCGGGCGCCAAGGCTTGTGGCTGCACCCGGACGACCTTCTTCCCGAAAGCGGCCCCCTTGCGGGGCTCGTTCCAGCGAGTGTCGCCGGATACATCTGCGACCCTGTTTACCGGACAACCTACGGACTCAGCCAAAAACGCATCGAATCGTTGCACACCGTCACCCGTGACGGACTGAGCCGCGCGGCGTCTCACTACGGATGCTCCTCGGTGGTCCTGGACGCAGAGGACCCGGTGGAGGGGCTTTATGCCTGGGCCTGCACCCATCACTTGAGCGAAGTCGTTGCTTTTGCGCCTTTTGTGGGTCCAATCCACGACATGCTGTCGCAAATCGGAATGCGCTTTGCAGCGGCGGGCATCAGGCTAACGCTGATCCGCAGGCCCTCGGATGAGGTCGCGTTCTCCTTTGCTACGGCCGGGTTCTTTCCCTTCTGGCAAAAAATGAGCCGTCATCTCAAGCTGCTATGCCAGTCATGAAAGCGACCTACGCGCCCGAACAGATCTCCCAAATCATCCGGTTTGCGTGGGAGGATCGCACCACTTTTGAGGAGATCGAAGCACGCACCGGCCTCACGGAAGGTCAGGTGATCGACGTAATGCGCAGTGAGCTCAAACCCTCAAGTTTCCGGCTGTGGCGCAAGCGGGTGGGCGGACGGGTCACCAAGCACCGCCGATTGCTGGAGCAGCGCTTGAAAGGCCCGCCCAGCATTGATTGAGAAAAGGAGCGCGCCCCGGCTGGCAGCAGTGGGGTCTTTCAGTGGGGACCCGAGCGAGGAAGTAGAGGAGCTACTCCCACCGGGCGCGTGCACGGGCGCCGACTGATTCCAGAGGGACCACGTCGACGGCCACACTTACAGAGTGCTCGCCGCCGCCGGTCAGGATGCCGATGAGGGGGCTCACGTCGCTGAAGTCACGCCCCACGGCGACAGTTATGTGGCCCTCCACCGGCATCAGGTTGTTGGTCGGATCAAAGTCCACCCAACCGTTGAGCGGACAAAACACAGAAAACCAGGCGTGCGACGCGTCCGCTCCCTGCATGCGTTTCTGGCCCGGGGGCGGGATCGTGCGCAGGTATCCGCTCACGTAACGGGCCGGCAGCCCCAGCGAACGCAGACACCCAAGCGCCACATGGGCGAAGTCCTGACAAACTCCCCGCCGCTTCTCCCAAACCTCCTCGAGCGGAGTCGCCACGTCGGTGGCCACCGGATCGAACTCAAATTCGCGAAAGAGCCGCCCCATCAAATCTTCGACGCCCACCAGCAAAGGGGTCTCCCCGGGAAAACTCCGGCGAGCCCACTGCGCGAAGGATTGAGCGGGCCGGACCAGGGGCGAATCCAAACAAAACTCGTAGGGCGCGGTATCCCTCGGCGAAACCGGGTCACAGAAACGCCCCGCCACCTGCACCCAGGGCGGCGAAAGCGAAGGCACCGGCGGGGTCAGCTCCGGCACCGAAACGGTGCAGGAAGCGAGCACCTCCAGGGTCCGGTGCAACTCGCGAATGGCAAAGACACTCACCACATTGCCGAAGTAATCGGTCCGGGTGTGGACGCCTTCCGGCCTGGGGGAGATTTCCAAAGTGAACTCGGAAGAATGCTGACGGCCGTCGTTTACGGGCATCAACCGCGCGGTGTGGTGGGACACCGAGACAGGCTCCGAATACTCGTAGGTCGTCTTGTGAATCAGGGAGTAATCCATCGGGCAGGGAATCCGACTCAGGCGTTGGCGCTCGTCCGCGAGATATGAGAGTGCTCGAAATGGGTGACGGCCAGGATCTCGGAAAGACGGGGCATGGATTCGAGGACGAACGCAAGCAACCGGGCCGTTTCGCTGGAGGCGAGCTCGGAGGAAGGTGCGCCGAGTTCCCGCGGATCCAGCAGGCGCAGGTCGGAAAGCATCTGGATGAGAAGCCGCTCCTCCGGGGCGGGCACGGCACCTGTTCCCTTTTTTGGCAGATGAGTCAGGTGCTTTTCCAACTGGCGCAACTGAAACAGGAGCGATCTCGGATTGGTGTCGTCAAGCAACACCAGGTCGTAAACGGCCATGAGATTGGGCAGCAGATTGTAACGGGAACGGTAAGTGAGGGTGCTGTCGGCCACCTCCAGAACGCTCTCGAGCTGACTGGGATTGTGGGCATCCGGCGAGGCGAGCGACTCACACAAAAAGGTGCAAAGAGCCACCGCCCGTTCGACGCGCTGTCCCATGTCCAGAAACCGCCAACCCTGCGCGCGCGTCATGTTTTCGCGGGCGATCCCCTTGAAGGACGCCGACAACAAAAGCACCCGGTTAAGCAGCCCGATGGCCTCCCCGGCAGACCAGGCTGACATCTCCACGCATACGGCCTCCTCCAACTGGCTGAGCGCCCGCCAGACGTCGTTGGAGGTGCGGTCCCGCACGAGCATCGCCAGACGCACCACGCGCGCAGCCAGCTGCCGCAGGCTGCCGGGCCGCTTGGTACTGCAAAGCGCCTCAATAAAATCCCCCTCCAACGCCTCAACCGAGCGCTCCGTGCTCGCTGAGCCCGC
>CANJYI010000102.1 GCA_947478975.1 Chthoniobacteraceae bacterium | reverse complement strand
TTCGACGCCAAGCGCCGCCGCGAATCCCACGAGACGTCCGACCTGTTCCACGCCCATATCGGAGGCATGGACGCCTTCGCGTACGGACTCAAGGCGGCACACCGCATCACCACCAGCGGGAAGATCGACCGCTTTGTCGCAGACCGGTACGCCGGCTACGATTCCGGAATCGGTGCAAAAGTGGAGGCACGCAGTACCTCGCTGGACGAACTGGACGCCTACGCCCACAGCATCCAACCCCCGACGCTTCCCAGCGGACGCCAGGAAATGCTCGAGAACATCCTCAACGCCCAAATCTTTGGCTAAGAGCACCTAGGGCAGTCCGAGAAGTCCGCGCCGAGAGCGCAAGCACCGCTCACACCGCATGGACCGCGGTAGAAGTGGGGGGTGCGCCCGACTGGATTCGAACCAGTGACCGACGGATTAGAAATCCGTTGCTCTATCCAACTGAGCTACGGGCGCGCTCCCCTTCTCTTTTCACCTTTGGCGCACCATCCCGCAAGCGCTAACCAGCCCACGAGCAGGCCGAATCAGCTAAAGTGACGGATATGATGCCGGAGACATCAAGACCGTTGGTTCAGCCAAGAGACACCAACGGGAAACATCCCAAAAACGGCTCCTGAAGGAACCTCATCCACCGATCTGTGGGACCGGTTACGCACTAGGCGTGGTCCCGGCATCCCAACTGGCATGCACTGAGTCGCGGGCGGGCATCTTCTGTAGGATGCGCTCCGGTATGAGCATGGCTCAGTCCCCAACTGAGGAACCAGACGTTCGCGTCCCCTACAGAGAAGCAGGTAAATCGGCAAAAACGGTGCTGAAGGCCTGCAGCCAATCGTTTAGGTGCCGGGGCGCTCATCGCGCACGGCGCAAAGTATCGCACAAGACGAGAAGCAGCCACACCTCTCCCACAGAAACGCCCCCATTGCCCACCCCAGATAAGATTGTGTTCCTAAAGCCTCCCCCCCAAGCCTACCCTCCACCCCCGATGAGACGGGCGCCGCTTGCACAGTCCCAGAGTTGCCCGGCTAGCGGGGCCTTCTAAGGGCATTTGCCTTTTAGGGTCGTCCTTTTGCTGCCACCGTTCCTCTTTTGGAGTATCGTTCCCCACTCCTTTGTTCCCCGCACCAGATTTACTCATGAATGCTCGTCTCTGGAAGTTTCTCACATCGCTCAAAGTCACCGTGGTGCTGCTTCTGCTGAGCACGCTGTTGGTGTTTCTCGGCACCATGGCGCAGGTCAACGAGGGGCTTTGGGAGGCGCAGGAACGCTGGTTTAAGAGCTATTTTGTGGTGCGCCACGCCGGCGACGCCTGGTGGGTGCCCCCGGTCTTTCCCGGAGGCTACAGCCTTGGATTCTCCCTGCTTTTCAACCTGATCGCGGCACACATCCATCGGTTCCAGTGGAGCAGTAAGAAGGTGGGCATTCATCTCACCCATGCCGGCATCGTGCTGCTTCTTGTCGGCCAACTCGCCACGGACATGCTTTCCCGGGAGAGCTTCGTCAGCTTTGAAGAAGGCCAGACCCGTGACTACTCCGAGGCCCACCGCACCGTGGAACTCGTAGTCCTGGGTGAGCCTCAGAACGGAAGGGAACGGGTCGTCGCCTTTTCCGAAGCCGCCCTGTCTCGCAAACAAGCCCTTCTCGCGCCGGATTTTCCCTTCGAAATGCGCGTCACTGAGTGGGGCGAAAACGGAGAGGTCCATTCCCACGCCACGCTGCTCGAGATCGGCACCCAGATGCAGACGGCCATTGCCACAATGAAGTCCAAGTACGGCACGGCCGAGGCCCTCCCCGGCGAGGCGGAACGTGCCAAGGAAAACGGCGCACGGTCCGCAATCTGGGCAGAGGCGCTCAAGGCGGTCGGTGAAAAAGACCCCGACATCGTCGCGGCAGCCAAACGCGTGGCGGCCGATCCGGCGCGGGAGGGCATCCTGCGCAAGGAACTGCAGACCCGTTTCTCCTCCCAGATGCTGGAGGCCTTCAGCATGCGCCAGCCCACTATGGAGAAGATGCAGGCGGCAAAATACCTCGGCTCCCAACTGGCGGAGGACAAGTTCGTCCCCCTCGACAAGCTTCCGGCTGCCGCCGCCCAGGGCGCGGGCCAACGTATGTTACTGGTGCCCAAGCCCCCCGCCCACGGCATGGACGACCGTAACTTCCCCTACGCAAAAATTGAAATCCTGGAAAAGGGCAAGAGCATCGGAGTGTGGATGCTTTCCCCGTGGATTGTGCCGCAGGAAATCCAGGTGGGCGGCCAGACGTTTCGCATCGCGTTGCGTTCGGAACGCTACGGACAGCCCTTTTCCCTCACCCTGCTCAAAACCACCCACGAGGTTTATCCGGGCACCCAGATCCCCAAAAACTTCCAGAGCCACATCATGCTCGAGAACAAGGGAAAGGGAGAAAAACGGGAGGTGGACATCTCCATGAACAACCCACTGCGCTACGGCGGACTAACCTTCTACCAACACCAGATGGGCCGCACGGAGGTCTCCGGTGGCAAGGGCAATAGCCAGCTGCAGGTGGTGCGGAATCCGAGCTGGATCACCCCTTACCTTGGCTGCGCCATCGTCTCCCTCGGGATGGTCTGGCAGTTCCTCTACCACCTCGTTGGGTTTGTCACCAAGCCGCGCCCAGTCAAAGCCAAAGCTCCTCTCCAAGCCTGATCCCATGAAGAAACTCCTTCCCCTGCTCCTCCCGGCGCTTTGTGCGCTCTGGGTCGTTTCTGCCTGGCGCACCCCTTCGGACAAGTCCGACACCATCCCTGCGAACGCCTTTGGCCGCCTTCCGGTCATCGCCAACGGCCGGGTCCAGCCCTTGGATTCCCTCGCGCGAAACAGCCTGCTGCAGATCCGCGAAAAACAAACCGCCAGCACCGGCACCTCGGAAGGAGCCGCCCGGACCCTCTCCGCCTCGGAATGGCTCCTGGAACTGTTCTTCCAGCAGGACAAGGCCGACACCCGACCGGTCTTCCGCATCCTGCACACGGAAGTCAAAGGCCTTCTGGGGTTGCCCCTGGATCCGGATCCGGCCCAGGGGATGGATGGAAAGCACTTTTCTTGGAACAACCTCGCCCCAAAGTTGCCCGACCTCATGCAGGAAGCCCGGCGGGCACAGTCCGTCAAATCCGAACTCCACACCCCCTACGACCGCGCCCTGCTGCAACTCTGGAACGGGGTCACCCTGTACCGGCGCCTGGAAGCGGCCGCCCAACCGCGCGACACAGACGACTGGGAACGCGAGCTTCGGGAGTTCACCGCAGCTGTGCCCGCGGGCCGCGCCGCCGCGAAGGCGCAGCAGGAGGGCAAAACGCTCGACCCCAAGGAGACCGCCGCGCTCGAGACCCTCATCCACACGCTGCAGCATGCCTCCGACATGCAAACCCTCACCCCGCCGCTGCTGGTGCCGCCCATCACTCCGGGCATCGGCCCCGAGGGATGGCAGCGCACCGACGAATCCCTTTTTCAGGTCGCCAAGGGCGAACCCGTGCCTAGCGCCTTGCGCGCCTATGCCGCAATGGGGACCGCCTATCGCGCCGGCAACGGGCCTGCGTTCAGCGCAGCGGTAGAGACCTATCGGCAGGAGCTCGGCCCAAACCTCCACAAAGTGCTCAAAAAGTGCGCCAACGAGCAGCTCTTCAGTAATCTGGAGCCGTTTTACAAAGCCACGGTCCTCTACGTGCTCATCGGCCTTTGCGTGATGATTTTCACGCTGGCACCTGAGCGCTTTTCGGTACTGCGTGAAACAGCGCACCGATTGACCCTGTTCACGCTGCTGCTGCACACCGCGGGGCTGATCTTCCGCATGGTCCTCGAGGGGCGCCCTCCTGTCACCAATCTGTACTCCTCAGCCGTCTTCATCGGCTGGGGCGCATGCGGCCTGGGGCTCCTGCTGGAGCGCTTCTGGAAGAACGGGATCGGCCTGCTGGCCTCTTCCTCCGCCGGCTTCCTCACGCTCATCATCGCCCACAATCTCGCGCAAAGTGGCGACACAATGGAAATGATGCGGGCCGTGCTGGACACCAACTTCTGGCTGGCAACCCATGTGGTGGTCGTCACCCTCGGGTACTCTGCGACGTTTGTCGCCGGACTGCTCGCGGTGCTCTACGTGGTTCTGGGTTTTTTCACGTCCACGCTCACCAAGGAGTCCGCCCAGTCGCTCTCGAAGATGGTCTACGGCATCGTATGCTTTGCCGCGCTCTTCAGCTTCATCGGCACCGTCCTGGGCGGCATCTGGGCCGACCAATCCTGGGGCCGGTTCTGGGGCTGGGATGCGAAGGAAAACGGCGCCCTCATGATTGTGCTCTGGAACGCCATCTTTCTCCACGCCCGCTGGGGCGGCATCGCCCGGGAACGCGGCCTCATGGCGCTCGCCCTTGGGGGAAACATCATCACCGCATGGTCCTGGTTCGGGGTGAACATGCTGGGCATCGGCCTGCACTCCTACGGCTTCATGTCGGCGGCCTTCAGTTGGCTGATGCTCTTTGTGGTCACGCAGCTCATCCTGATGGCGCTTGCGCTCCTGCCGGTCCGACTCTGGCGCAGCCGTCTGGCGTGACTGGTGGGGCCCCCTCCTCCGCTCCTAGGGCGCTGACGCGGGTACCGCTTCATGGGGAAATCATCCATTCTTCCGAGCCATTCATTCCCTGTAGGCTCTTCGGGGACGCTCCGAATGAAGTCAGCCTGCAACCGAAGCGCCCCGTCTGCGGGAAGCAAGGAATGAAAGCCTGTTCTGTCGTGGTGTTTCGAGCGGCGCAGACACCAGGGCCGCCCCCACAATTAGGGCACCACGGAGCGCGCTAGGCCGCCACCTGAGTCCGCCAAAAAGATACGCCCGTTTACCGCGTCACGCACCAAGAGGAAGTTGCCCACGTTGCTCTGAAAAATCTCCTTTCCCGGAAAATCCTTGGGAAACCACTCGGGCACTCCATTGGAGGAAACAGGGCCGCCCTCCCGCGGGCGCTCCACCTTTTGCAGCGAAAAGGGGTTGGTGTTGAGCCACGCATCCAACACGGAACCGGGCGTCACCACCAAGAACCATTCCCAACGCGTCACGCCCTCGGCATCGGACCATTCGCGCCTCTCGGCATTTTGGATTACGTCGTCTTCCTGGGGCCGGCGCCACAGGGCACGGCGAAAGACTTCCTGTGCGTTGAGGTTGCGCGCGAGCGTCTCCACCGGCGGCTCCGGAAGCGGAGCGGCTACGGGCTCCAGCGCTGCGGGGAGAGTTGCGGCAGGTTGGATTGGGGCGGGCTGGCGCAGGATCCAGCCGCGGGCGAGCAGTCCGCAAACCAACAAAAACCCCCACACAAACACTGCGCGAGCCGATGGCTTTTTGGATGGGGCCGAAACCGGTGAGGGCTGCATTGAAGGGTTTGCCATCGCAATGAGGTCAGTTGCCGCTGTTGGAATAGGTCCGGAGGAACAGTTTGATGTCGGAAACCGTGTTGATGAAATTGCCGATCCCAGTCTGCTCGTCGGAAAGGAGCGACTCGGCGGGGATCACGATCTTCCAGGCACTGTTCCACACGCTCCGTCCCACCAACCGCGAATTGGTGAACTCCGAGGGCATCGTTCCGTAAAAATAGGAGGCGCTGTCCACCGGACGGAAAGCCTGATGCTTCCTCGGAATCCAGAGCTGCTCGTTGAGCGTTCCCTGCGGAGTGAACAGCTGGAGCGCAGAATAGTTGCTGGCCCCGATGTTAAGCGGCAGCGGCAGGGCCTGGTCCTTGATCGCCCAGGAGCGGACGATGTTTGTTCCCCCAAGGGGCGGAGTCCGCATCGAATCGATCCCAGCCGGAATCAAATAAATTTCAGGGTTTGCGCTCAAAGCGTTGGTGCTGGAACTCGAGGGCGTCCCGCCGCCGACAGGATCCATGCCGACGTAGCCCTGGAACATCACACCTGCGGAGAGGATCTTGGTGGCAAAGGTGGATTTCGAAAAGCTGTGGTCCCCTGCTGCGAGCGGCCACCCAAAGAAGTTCACCCCCCGCTGAATCACTGTGGAAAACGGAATGACAAACCCAGGCACCGGCCCGCCCGTATCCTTCGAGATATTGCTGCAGTACTTGAGCACATCGCTGTCGTTTAGCACGTTGCTCATCACCCTTTGTTGGAGGATCTGCTTCCAGAGTTCATTGTCGTCTGCGGTGGGCTGGTCGAGCCGGATCCGGAAAAGTTCCTGGCGCAGCGAGAAGAGTGTCCCATTCCGGTCTGGGTTATTGAACCCGAGGCGGCCCTTAACCACGGCCCAGTCATCCCGCAGCGCCGCGAGCACCCCCGCCAGCCCTGGATCGCCCAGCTTGGCGCTCACGGGATTATGGCCGGCAAACTCGCCGATGCTCCAGTTGGAGATGATGGAGCGGACGAAGCTGTGCCCCGTAAGGGTGCCGAGCAGCCCGGTCTCGTAGTCGTACGCCTTCGCCGCGCAGTAGGTGTAGGTCTGCGCCAGATCAAAGAGCGCGTTGTACTGCGCCAGTTGCTCGTTGCGCAGATCCCGATACACCACATCGCGTGTCCGATATCCTTGCACCACGGCCGCGGCCCTGATCCGGAAGCTTTCGCGCTCCGAAAGAATCCGGTTGGCGTCTCCGTAAATCTGAGAAACCCGCTCGGTGGCCGACTGCAACTCGGTCATCCGGCGGTTCATGTCGAAGGCCGTACTGAGCATCTGGGAATAGAGCCGCTCAAATTCCGCAACGTGCTGCCTGTTGGCCGTCTCGTTGTTGAAGTCGTCCAGATAGGCCTGGGCCTTGCCTTCCAGATCCGCCGCCTTGGAGTCCATCAGCGCAGCCTTCGTCTCGACCGCAAGGCCCAGAAGCGCGCGTGCGTAGGAGGCAGTGGCCCCACCGAACAACGAAAACGCACGCACCACGGAGGTCACGTCATTGGAGAAGCCCACGCTGGTTGGTGCGGCCTCGGCGAAGGCGGCGGCCAAATCCGAGACATAGGTCTCCGTCAGGCCAAAGGCCGCCGCGGAGAGGGTGAGGTTGAACGAGGCGTTTGAGATCTCCGCCGCCTTGTCGCTTGCGGCGTTCGCCTTCTTTGTGGCCGCATCGAAACCGCTGATCATTTCCGAATACAACTGGTAGTCCCTGTCGAAGCGTTTCTTGAGATTGGTGAAACTGTTCACCGACTCCCTCAGGTTCACCTGGGCCTGATAGCAGTCCAGTAAAGCGGACTGGATCTTCCCCACCTGCTGGCGTTTGCCCATCCCAGAGCCGGAGAACTGCCCGAGCGAGAATTTGTTGATCACAAACGTCTTGGAAACATACTGCTGTTTCGTATTCACCCGGCTGTAGACGTTTTGCAGATTCCAGGTGGTGAAGGGCGCCACATTGACCGGTTCCCGGAAGGTGACGCTCACGGAGTTGGTCGTGTCCACCAGCTCGGAAGGCTTGTCGATAAAGAAGGAATGGTACAGGTCAGGCCCGGTGTACCCCTGCGCATAGAGCGCCCCGGGGCCGATGTCCCCCACATAGGGCGTCCCGAAAAGAGTGATCAACTGGTACTGGTAGGTGGCCTCCTGTTGCGCGATGACATCGCTGTAGTCATCGACGCTGTTGGCCTGCTGGCGCAGCAACGAGTTCATCTGCCCCGCGCGGAAGAACGATTCACTCGCGTTCACACTCGCCCTCACGGCCCGGTCGTAGAGCTGTTCGTAATGAGTCTTCCCCGCCAGCAGTTCACTCGGCGAGATGTCGAATGTCATCGAATCCACGGCAAGACCAAGAGGGGTCACAAAGGCTTGGAGCCCACCGGACAGAACAAAGACGTTGTTGGCCGTGGTGACCAACTCACCCAGCTCGGGCACCGTGCCCCGGTCGATCTTCGATACCCCTTCGTGCACCATGTCACTGACAGGCAGCATCGCGTTGCCGTTGATCCAGTTAAAATAGGCTCCCTGATAGGTCCGGGCCGCCCATTCGTCCGTGCCCCAGTAACGGGTCTGGCCGGTGCCTTCATTCTCCTTTGCCTCGCTGAACGTCGTCCATCCGCCGGTGTCGCCGTCCTCGAAGTTCTTGCGCGCGGTCAACGCACGGGAGGTGTACCCGGACTTGGCGACGGCGGCGGCCGCGGTGGCAAACTTGCGCTCGTCCTTGTAGTCGACCGTCACCGACTGCCCCAGGATTGAGACGGTCTCAGCACTCGGCACCCAAGTGAAGGTGTCGTTTGTCATCAGCTTGTAGTAGACCTTGAGCGCGGTCAGGTAGTGGCCATAGGCGTCCCCGTGGCCTTGGGGGAACATCCGCTGCGCGTCCGTTGCGTCGATCACCCCGTTCGCCCCCAGCCCCGACTTTTCCTTGATGTTATAATTGACCGCGTAGATCGGCTCTCCCGAGCTGATCCCGTTGATATAGTTCCAATAGAGCCTGTTGTAGGCAGGAGCAGTCCGGGTGCGCGTGCCAATATCGTCCCTGCCCCGCCAAAGTGCCAAGGTTTCATCCAAGATGGTCGACACCTGGCCCTCAAAGGAGAACCGCGCGGAAGTCACCGACTGGCCGCCGTTTTTCCCGTCGATTTCCAGAG
>CANJYI010000101.1 GCA_947478975.1 Chthoniobacteraceae bacterium | reverse complement strand
TGCAACTCTTTTCAGCCACAGTCTTTTGCACAAGGCGATGCCTTTTCTAATTTCGGAGTTCAGGTTTACCTCGGCCGGATCGCCGAGCACGCGGACCACTTCGCGGAGAAGTTCCAGCTCTTGGTTCGCAAGGGTCCCCAGAAGCGCGGCTTTGCGACCTACCTTATTTCCACTGCACCCGAACCTCCAACCCAACCGACCCTGATCTAATGCTCAAACCACTTTTGACCCAGGAGGACGTTGCCGCGTTTCTCCACTGCAGCGAAGCGACCGTCCGGCGGCTAGTCGACCGCAAGGCATTGGGCTGTCATTTCATCAATCGTGCCCGGCGCTTCACGCAGGGCCACTTGGACGAGTATCTGAGGCTTGTGGCCAGTCGCCCCCCGAAAAAGAGGTCCAGCCCGCCACCCGTTCCGACGCTAGCCGAGGTCTGGCGGAGTCTTGTCCTGTTGGTCAGGCGGGAGCGTCCTCTGATTTCGATGTTTTTGGAAGAGGGCCAGCTTACAGAGATCGACACCAAAACGGGGCGGGCGGTGCTGGCCTTTCAGGCGGACCGGCAGCGGGTGATTGAATCTTTCCGGCAAACCGACAACCGTTACTTTCTACAGCACTGCTTGCAGGAGGTTCTGAAGCGTCGGTTGAAAGTCGAAGTGGCTGCGGTGGAAAGCCTGACTCCGGAGCTCGTTCCGGCGGTCGCGCTGGGGGTCTGAAAAAAGAGACAAAAAGGAGACATGAAATGTGCAAAACAGCGCCAAAAAGGGTGCATTAACGCCTATTTTCGTCAAAATGAGGGAATCCCTTATTCCTCGCAAGCGCTTCTCCTTAGCGCTGAAACCCAGTGGTTTACGGGGTTTTTTGGTGGTGCACTCGACGGGGGTCGAACCCATAACCTCAGCCTTCGGAGGGCTGCGCTCTATCCAGTTGAGCTACGAGTGCAAAACGGAACTGTAACCTAAAACCGAAGCAGGCTGTTGTCCAGTTGAAAGGGCGCGGCTCAAATCCGCTACTTGCTGCGGTGGGGGGACACGTGGAAAAATCACCAGCGGCACAGCGGATGCCAATCGAGATTTCAAAATGGTGGAGGTAAGGGGATTCGAACCCCTGATTCTAAAGCGCATGTTTTTGACGTTTGCCTGTGTTCATTTTCAGAGGCTTACACAATCGCAAATGGTGCTAGACACAGGCAAACAAGGGGGAGAATATGGGGAGCGTGATTCACCTAAGAAGGCACCGGTCAAAGTTTTGGAGCGTTCGCTTCTATGATGCTTCGGGTAAGCAGTTGGAGCGCTCGACAAAAGAGACCGACAAGAAGAAGGCCTTCAAGATTGCGATGGCCTTTGTTGAGGTGGCGCAAACCGCCAAAACAGCCAAGCACACGCGGGAAGTAATCACGGAGCTTCACGAGCGAATTACCGGCGAGGCGTTGCCGTCGCAGTCTTGGCGGGCTTTCACTGCGTCATGGGTTGCTCGGAAAAGCCTTGAGGTCAAACCCGGCACCATGGCCTTTTACCTCAACGTGATCGGCAAGTTCACTGGGTTTCTCGGGGCTCGTGCGGATCTTCAAATGACCGAAATCACGACGGAAGACATTGTCGGGTTCCGCAATCACGGATCGAAGGTTGTGTCTGCAAAGACGGTCAATCATGACCTCAAGGCCCTTCGGATGATTTTTCAGGCTGCACTTCAAGAGCGTGTCATAAGTGAGTCGCCTTGCGAGTTTGTGAAGGCGACGAAGGGTGGTCCAAAGAACAAGAAGGCACCATTCACGATTCCCCAGCTTCAAGCACTCATAGCGGTTGCTGACGCGGAGTGGCAAAGCATGATCCGCTTCGGGCTGTACAGCGGGCAGCGAATCAGCGACGTGGCCACACTGACCTGGCGTAATGTGGATTTGCAGACATTTCAGGTGCGGCTTGTGCAACGGAAAACAAACAAGCCGGTGATCATCCCCATCAAGGACACCCCCTTGCTTCCCTATCTCATGGCACAAGCTGGCGATGACCCAAACGCCCCAGTGCATCCCAGAGCATTTGCTGCGTTTAGTCGCAATCGGCGTTCCGGCACTCTCTCCAATCAGTTTTCCGCACTTTTGGCCCAAGCCGGGCTTTGTGAGAAGGCACCCCACCGGAAGACCGAGGGTGGCGCTGGGCGAAGCGGGGCGCGGACAGTGCGAGAGCTGGGGTTCCACTCTTTACGACACACCATGATCACCATGGGCGCGGAACTCGGCGTTCCAAAGGAAGTGATCATGGCCCTTGCTGGGCACGATAGCGAAGCGATGAGCCAGCACTATACCAACGTGGGCTTGGACTCGTTAGAAAAGGCCGTGGGGGCGTTACCTCAGATATGACAATCAAATACACACCGCGAGACTTCGGTGGATTCCCATGTTCCGGGGATGCTGATTCGGTTTGCAAAAGCATTGCAGTGGCTCGCAAAAAGGCCGAAGAGGGCAAGTTCGTTGCCCGATGGGAGGAGTACCTCTGTGCAAGATTTGATGAGTGGGTGGCCTGGGGCGACAAACGGCACACCGTTGTGAAGCCAAAGGGCGGACGCGTCTCTTTTGTGGCCGGCAAGGCGCTGCTGGAGCCAGAGCCGGCCTTCACATTTGAGCAGATTTTACAAACATCGGTCCCACTCCGGGCGCTCTTTAACTCTGGCTATGCTACCGCCAGGGCTGCAGAGGAATTGCTAAAAGCCTGTCACTACCGGGCTCGCGCCAACCAACAAAAGGCGCGGGCGAGAAATGAGCAGCCTGAAAAGTATCTGGCAACGGTGAGTTTTGAGGAAGGGATTCAGCACATCACGGGGAACCAGCGCGACGACAGAGCCAAAGAGCGTTTTTTGGAGCTAGTGGAGCTGGTGCAGGCAGAGGCAGTATTCTCAGGAATGTTCCCAGAACCTGGGTGCTTTTGCGATCCGCAGCATCCCGAACGAGTGGAAGCGCTTTTGGAGGGCACGCGCCCTTCTGTTGCGCCCCCCGTGGAAGAGGCGGAACGATACCAAGACGAGGGCTTCACCTTGGACGAAATGGAGCGGCTGACACTGGCGCGGAACTGGCACATTGAAACCGGCTGGATCAAAGGAAAGCCCGTCACGAAGTCATTTACAGAAAAGTCAGTCTCCAATGAAGAAAAGGCTTGTGTGGCCGAGGGTGACAGAAATCCCTCCAAGGCTGACGCACACACAAAGAAAGTAGACGGGCCCGGCAAAAAGTCTGACGAGGCCTCCGTTTCAGAAAGACAGCGAAGGCCGAAATGATGACATCAAGCGTGCTTTCCGTGACATGATGGGGCGCAAGTGGGTTTGCTACAGTCGCTTGCATGTCAGTACACCCAAATAAATCCAGCGGTAAAATCACTTCCCCCAACCCGAACGTTATCACACCCGCTTGGGTGCGAATCCCTGAGGCGATACGACTTTCAGGGCTGTGTAGGTCAACCATCTACAACCTGATAGCGGCGGGCAAGGTTAAGAGCTTCACCAACAAGGTTCAACCTGATTGCCAGCGTGGAACCCGGCTCATTTCCTACGCAAGCCTTGTGTCCTACTTAGAAAACGCCTACGCAGAATCCACAGGCGCCTTGCTCAACGCGGAAATGGGGGAGGCTGAATAATATGAGCGCCCACCTCGACAACAAAAGAGAAGGCGCCCCCCGCCAAGAGAGCGCCTTAGTAAATCTAGTTAGTAGGAGTGTTTCACAGAATAGCCTTGAGCGCAAACAAACAGGCGCCTCCGTTGGCAATATGGAGCTTGAGCGGGCGATTGTTGGCAGCCTTCTCTTCAATCCGGCCGGCATGCTGCAGGTTATTAAGGCAACGGGGCTTGAGTCTTCTCAATTCTCAGACCCAATTCTCCCTGAGATCTTTGGAAGGGTACTCCAAGCGGAAAGCGAGTCAGAGAACATGGATCCCGCTAGCTTGAGTTTGTATTTGGCTAAAAAGGGGATCCCGCATTCCACCCTGTCAGAATTGCAGACCGGTCTCTCAGTCACGAACTCGCCCGGAACCGTGAAGGTCTGGTGCGTGCAAATAAAGGAGGCGGCGGTGGGCAGGGCGGCGGCCGCGTTGTTCATAAAAGCATCGGAGCGCTTGAGTGTAGGGGACAATCCGGAGTTGGTGATGGCTGATGTTGAGGAGCGCCTTCAGGCAGCCAAGCAGCAACTGGGACCCATAAAGCCCCGGAAAGCGGAGTTGCTGGCACCAAGCATTGTGGCGAGCCAGTTCCCCTTGGATTCCTTTCCCCTTATTTTGCGGGCTTACGCGCAAGGCTTATCGGCAACCTACGAGGTTCCCGTCCCCTTGTTTCTGGGGATGATGCTTGGGGCGCTCTCGGGAGCGGCCGGCAAGGGGTTTCAACTCTCCGGTGGGGCCTCCGGGTGGAGCAATTACGCGAACCTCTTCCTGTTGTTCGGACTTGAGACGGGATCACACAAAAGCGTGGTGAATGCGATTGTGGAGCCAATACAGGCGGAGCAGAGCAGCAGGAGAATGGAGTGGGAACGCGAGCGGCTCCCTATCTTGAAAGCTCATCTAGAGAGATTGAAAAAGGATCTCAAGGATTTGCGCAAGGAAGCAGGGCAGCCCGAGAGAAACAGACTCGCCAAGGAGATGGCGCTCAAAGAAGTGGAAATGATTCACGAGCCGGCGCTCATGCTGGGGAGCTGCACTACCGCGGCGCTTGCCAAGAATCTCCAAAACATGGAGCACGAGACCGCCTTGCTTTTCTCTCCGGAGGCGGGCGACCTGGTGCGGGTAGCGCTGGGGCTCTATCGTGAAACCGGAATGGATGCGGACTTGCTTCTGTCCGGGTTTACTGGGGAGGCCTACGCACAAAACCGGGTAGGGACAGGGAATGTGGACATTAAGAATCCGTGCCTCTCTATTCTCGGGATGGTGCAACCTTCGATTATTCGCGAGGTGCTCGAGCACAAGGAGGCAAAGGAGCGCGGCTTGTTGGGACGGTTTCTGTTTCTGCCATTGAGTCATCCCCTAGTTCCGGACGGAGGCAATCGTCCTCCGATTGGCAGCAAGGAGAAGGCGGGATGGGATGCACTTCTGGAGAGGGTACTGAAGATGAGGCTCGAGAGTAAAGGGAGCCCGCACCCTGTTGAGTGCACAACCGAAGCGAATGAGGTTTTCCGGGTAGCCCATAACGAGTCCGTTGAATGGATCAATGGGCAACACCAGGACTTGCGGGCCTGGCTTGTACGATACCGGGAACAGGCTCTGCGTGTGGCGCTGTGCCTTCACCTTGCTGAGGATCCGGGTTCCACGCAACTGTCAGAAGAAACTGCACGTCGTGCTGTTGCTTTTGTCCGGTGGAGTGTGGCGCAGCTCTTTGAGATGCTCCACTCAAGCCGCAGCGAATCCCTGCGGGAACGTCTTCAAGAGATGGCGGCGTTTGTAGCTGAGTCGGAATATGTCACCTTCCGCGACCTCAGGCGAAACGGATTTCAGGAGGCAGAGGTGCGGCAGTTGTGCGAGCTCTCGGGGGGTGAGTTGGAGCAATACATCCACACCCCGCCAGGCGGCGGCACTCCATCCCCGAGGGTAAGACTCGGCTCTGTTTGCAAGGTTGGGGAATAAACCCGAGCCGGTTGGCACAGTCGGCACAGTTGGCAAGGGGTGAGAGGAGGAGCGTGGTCCGTTCCTCTTTCATTCCCTTGGTGCCAACCGTGCCAACTGTGCCAACCGCTCCAAGGAGATTGCATATGAATGAGCGCAACGTAGACCCGTGTCCGGGTATACCCCTCCCACAGCCTGATGATACCCTGCTTCCTGGATGGGGCACCAGAGTCTCGATCGAATACCGGCTTTGGATCGCATCCGAAGAGGAGTGCCTCGAGTGGGCAGAGCAACTCTGGCAGTTGGAGTTGGTGGCGAAAGCCCGCCTCTACCCAAAGAAGTGGGCGAGCCAGGTTGCCAGGAACCGGGCATTCTGGAGGGAAGCTTTTGCCGCTAGGGATGAAGGCAGAGCTCCTGATTTTGCACAGTTCAGGGAGATAGACAGAGAGTGATACCCCCCGGGCAGGAGTCTCCTAGAGCGGTTCCTGTCCGGGGTGAGGTAAGGGACTCTTGCTCCTTTTTTGTGAACTCGCCAAATTATTTCAAGTTTACAAAATCACCGTCAACCGCACTGGCTGAGGTTGGGCGATTGTATACAATCCGGCGTGGTGGTATACGGAACGCATGTCACGACCTCAGGAATCCATAAGCAGGGTGGCCGCAGTGTTCGGTGTCACCCGCCAGGCCGTGCACAAGTGGATGCACAAGGGCGCCCCCATGTATTCAGCGGAGGCTCTGGTGGATTGGCTCTCAAACCAGATGGGTACGCGTGTGCTGGATAACTTCAGCCACAGGTGTCCTGTCCTTTTGGAGAACCTGAAGGCGGTAATGGAACCGCGGTCGGTCTACAATCCTGACAAGGAGCTTGCCGAGACGTTCGGCGTGGCGCTGGAGACCATCCAAGCCTGGCGCCTGCGCGGGGCGCCTGTGGAGGACATGGGCGAACTAGCCGAATGGGCGATGAAGGAGCCGGGCATCTTTGAGGGCTTCACCCGCAACCAAGAAACCGCGGACACGCTGGAGGCGATCGAGGATCCCGAGCTGGAGGGCGAGATAAGGGAGGCTCTTACCGGCTGGCGGGCGTCGCCAACGGGGCGGGCGTGGAAGCGGATGGCGGCGTGCTGACGCGGATCGGCAGTCAGAACGGAATTGGCCTAGGAGCATGGGCTGAAAGCAGAGGGAGTGGTGCGCCACAAATGACGACATGGTGAAACCACTAGGATGATTATTTCGGAATACTGAGGGGCCCGTTTTTATCCCCTTTGACCTGAGGACCAAAATAATTGCCAAGGACACCTGTTGGTACTTTTTTGCCATTCAAATTTAGGCCAAGAAGCACGTGACCATTATTTTCAAATGTGAAAATCGGGCCCCTCGGCTTTGACGTATCGGTAACGATTACCCCATTTTCTACCGCGAGTATTTTTTGTGGGCGGGAGCTTACGAAACTCGGCAAGTCACTGAGTATTTCTCTGGGCCTGATAAGATTGACTCGAACTTTTGCGCCTTCATTCAATACGATTTCAACATCCAGAGAATCTCCAGCGACTGCCGGCTGAATCGTTTTAATGGTTCCGTGGACCCATGCTTGGGTCGGAAGGGAAGGTAGGGCCATAAGTTCAGAAATTGAGAAAGGGTTTAGTTGTGTTCCTTTTTGGGCGCTGCGGACCTGTACAAACGGTGAAGGAGCTTGTGCTTGGGATTCGGTTTGCCACCCCAGAAAGGCGGCATACAAAGCAACAATAAAGTGAATTGTTTTTGGCATAAGTTCGCAGGCTACGCGCAAACAGTGAACCGTTGCAATATGTGAGCAACAAAAAAGAGACCACTAAATGCTGCGCGCGGGCGTTGCCAGTGATGAATTGATTTTGATCCTGCAGGGAGCATGGGGGGCAAGACAGGCGAGGAGCCGAAGCTGACCTTATTTCGAAACCACGATGCGTGAACCGGGGCAGGCGAGCGTCACCGACGGGCCGGCAATCTGACAGTGAAGACGGGTGAAGGGGTTTCTTTCTACGCAAGCCGGCGGAGTTGCGTGCGATCATGGGTAAAATTTCGACGCACACAAACAGGGGCGGACGTGTACAGCAACAAGGGGGAAAACAAGGGGAGTTTCACCCTCAGCGCTCTGCAAGTGGTTGATCTTCAAAATGGTGGAGGTAAGGGGATTCGAACCCCTGACCTTCTCATTGCGAACGAGACGCTCTACCAACTGAGCTATACCCCCACAAACTAATTTGAGCCCGATTACGTGCGATCTATCTCGGAACAGTAAACGCGATGTTGGAAACAGGCTGGTTCCTTCCAGCCGGCCCCGCCCGTCGCCCGTCGCAATGCGTAGCCCCTCCAGCGGGCTGTCGAGTGCCTATGGCGTCGGTTAACAACAAGTACGTCCCCTATAGAATAGAATTTAAGAGGTAGCCATACCACGGTCAACCCTCAAACACGCCGGCCGGACCTTGCCCGAGGTTGGCGAAGAAAAAGTCGGGCACCCTACCAGAGTCTCATGCGAGCCGCCCCAGGGGATGGATCCCCCGTGAGTGAGGCTTTCAAACAAGGGGGTGGCGCGGGAGCCGCCAGACACCGGTTATCCGCCCAGTGGGGCGGGTCGGAATCCCGGTTTGCCCGCGGGATTTAACCTGATAGGGTGTGAGGGCGTTGATTGCCTGCCCTAGGGGGTTTGGTTTTCAATGGTCCACAGTTTTCCCCTGATGAAACTTCGCAATCAAATCATAGCTCTGTTGTGCCTTCTGGCGTTTGCGGGTTTGGGGGTTTTGTATGCCCGGATGTGGGTGGTGCAGAAGCCCCGCCAGATCATTCTTTTTGTTAGCGATGCGCTGTCAACCCGGACGCTCACCGCAGCGCGGCTTTATGCGGGTGGGTCGGAGTACCGGCTGGAGATGGAGGAGCGCTTTCCCCACACGGCGCTGCTGCGCAACCAGAGCGAGGACTTCGCGGTGCCCGACACCGCTTCAGCGGCGACTGCCCTGGCGACGGGGCGGCG
>CANJYI010000100.1 GCA_947478975.1 Chthoniobacteraceae bacterium | reverse complement strand
GGAACCCGGGTTCGGAATACGAGCATACCCGCCACAATGTGGGTTTTATGGCGTTGGACCGACTGGCTCAGGGGCGGGCGCAGTGGCGCAGGGAGCGGGCTTGGAGTGCGGAGGTCGCAAAGGTGGATGGGGTCTGGCTTTGCAAGCCACAGACCTTCATGAACTTGAGCGGCACTGCAGTCGCGGCAGTGGCGGGTTTTTACCAGATCCCGCGGGCCGAGGTCTTGGTTGTTTTGGATGATATGTCGCTCCCGCTTGGAAAGCTGCGATTGCGTCCGGGAGGGTCAAGCGGGGGACAGAAGGGGTTGAAGTCCATCATCGAACAACTCGGAACCCAGGAGGTGGCGCGGCTGCGGTTGGGTATTGGTGGGGCGTCTCCTAACGGCACCGTGGGCCATGTCCTGGGCCAGTTCCGAAAAGACGAGATTCCCGCCCTAGAGGAGATGCTGGAGCGGGCCGAGGAGGCGATTTGTGCGGTGCAGTCCAAGGGACTTGCCTTTGCGATGAACACTTTTAATTGACCTGCGGTGTTTAGTTCCTCAAGATAGCTGACCAATTTTATCCAGAGATGAAGAACCGATACGAAGGACTGTTGATTTTAAACGTGAAGGGCAATGACGAAGGCGCAAAGGAGGTCATCGACCGCCTTGAGGCTGACTTCAAAAAGGACGGGGCTGTGATTGAACAGGTCCAGAAAATGGGACAGCGTCAGTTCACCTACGCTTCAGGCGATCTGAGTGGTGGCTTCTACGTCAACATCGTGTTCCAAGCCGAACCCACCTTCATCCACAAGATGCAGACCAAGCTGAAGTTGGACGAGCAGGTTTACCGCCAGCATTATCTCCGGCTCGCGGCCGTGAAGGCAGCCTAAACCGATTTTGAATTGAGGGGCGGCGCAAGCACAGGCCCTGCTTCGGTAAAACAGTCCTCTTTCTATGGCGAACCTAAACAAGGTAATGTTGATTGGGAATCTCACGCGGGATCCTGAGGTAAAGTACCTGCCGAAGGGTGGGCCAGTGGCTGAGTTCGGACTGGCTGTGAACCGCTCCTACACGCTCGACAACGGAGAAAAGCGTGAGGAGACGACTTTTGTTGACATCGTGATGTACAACAAGCTGGCCGAAATTGTTGAGAAGTACCTCAAGAAGGGCCGCTCGGTGTACGTCGAAGGTCGCCTTAAGTTGGAGTCCTGGGATGACAAGCAGACAGGGCAGAAGCGCTCCAAGATGCGTATTGTCGGCGAAACCATGCAGATGCTTGGTGGTCGCGATGCGGCTCCCGGCGGTGGTTCATCTGAATCTTCCTACGCTGGCGGCGAGTATGAGGACTCAGGGCGTCCACTCCAGCGGCCACCTTCGAGACCCCCGGTGCGGGCCGCTGCTCCCAGCGACCCCGATTTGGATCCCAGTGGGGACGAGATTCCTTTCTAGGGATATCAGCGGAATCAGCTTCGCGAAAAGGGCACCAGTTCGGTGCCCTTTTCTATGCAACAATACATGCCTTGGCGCTGGCGCAGGCCCTGACATTTAGCACCTCATTTTGAGCCCGCTGAGCCATCTCTCGGGGACTCCGTTTGCAAAGCCCAGAAGGGCACCCACAACAGAGCCCCTGTGGCAATTATCCCCGCCGCAGTGGGCGTTTGCAATGATGCCAGAGGAAAAGTCCCCTGCGTATTTCCAGGTCAGGTAAAGCGCAGCGGGGAAGGCGTCCTTGATGTAGCACGCGGGGCTGAGTCTTTCGCCCACGACAACCTCGTCGGGTTCTTTCGCCCATTGGTGCATTTTTTTCTGCCCCACCCATCCCGAGGCATGTTGCTCGATGGCTTCCCTCAGCCCTGCGCCAGCTTCCACCGCCAAAAGAATACGCGTGAAAGCCGCCGCAGCTTCAAGCACCTCGGGGGTGTTGTGTGTGAGGGCAACGTGTTCTGTGACTGTCTTGACCAGGGCTTCCCCTCCCTGATCCAGTCCGGAGAAAAGCGCCGGGACAGGAACCAGACCGCCGATGTGGACGTCGGCAATTCCGCAGGCTTCTGGTTTCCTTCCGCGGGCAAGGTTGGTGAAAAATGCGCGGTGGTACTCCTCCACGTAGGTGTCCCTGTGCCACCCTGGAATGCGCATACAGTCGCAGTACAGCCGGAGCCAGGCGCCTGAATCGTAGCGTCCAGTTGCCGTAATCTGCCTGTAGAGGCCACGCGCCAGTTGGAAGTTGAGAGTGTTTTCGCCTGCGTGGAGTTGCTGGTGGTAGTGAACTCCCTCCAACCCCCAGTACTTTGCCTGATCGTGGAGAATGTCCGCAGCGGGCGAAACGGGGGTGTATCTGGAACGGTGTAGAATGCTGTTCGGGTGAGGATTGTGAGGCGGGAGGAACCTGTCTACACGGCCATAGTCGCGTCGGAGTGCCAGCCGGTCGTAGTACCAGTGGACGGGCATGGAGAGGGCATCGGCGACAAGGGCGCCCTCAAGGGCAGTGAGGCGTGTGGAGTGCATGGATGTGTCTTTTGGAAGGCCTCTTTGCGGGGGGTGGCGGTGACTGAATGGAACGGAGTGCACAGGCTTTGGGCACAGGCTCGCCGTCAGGCTTGAAAAGCTTGCGCGATGGGCATGCGGCGTCCCATACCAAAGGCTCTCATTGTGACTTTCAAGCCGGGGGCGGCTTGGGAGCGCTTATGCTCATTCAGGCGCACCCGCCGGAGAATCCAGCGGACGGTTTTCTCTTCAAAGCCAAGCGCCACAATCTCTTTGAGCGAGCACATTTCCTCTATGTGAAGCTTGAGGATCGGGTCAAGGATCTCGTACGGCGGCAGGGTGTCCTGATCCCGTTGGTCTGGCCTAAGCTCGGCACTCGGCGGTTTTTGGATGGTCGCGTTGGGAATGATTTCCTTGTGCCTGTTGATCCAGCGCGCCAGGCGGTAGACGTCGGTTTTCTGGACGTCGCTGATCACGGAAAGAGCCCCGCACATGTCCCCGTAGAGGGTGCAGTAGCCCACCGCCAGTTCGCTTTTGTTGCCTGTGGAAAGGGCAAGCCTGCCGAACTTGTTGGCTAGCGCCATGAGCGTCATGCCGCGGAGGCGGGGTTGCATGTTCTCTTCGGTCTCGTTTCCGGGCAGCCCCTGGAATATTTGCGTAAACTGCCCTTCGAATACCTCAAAGCTGCGTCCAATGGGGATGTTGAGGAATTCGATGGCCAGAGCTTGGGCGAGGTACTCGGAGTCGAGGACGCTCCCCTCGCTTGAGTAGCGCGTTGGCATGGTGACTCCCATGACGTTCTCCGCGCCGAGGGCCTCGGCCGCGATGCAGGCCACTACCGCGCTGTCGATGCCTCCACTGAGTCCGATCACGGCGGATTGAAAACCGCATTTCTTAAAGTAGTCGCGCACTCCAAGAACCAGCGCGTCATGCAGCGACTCCTCCGACTCGGAATAGACATGCGGTTGGGGGGGCGACCGCAGATCCCCCAGTTTTGCCGCCTGCTTAAAAGCTGGGAGCGCCAGGCGGAGCAGTCCGTCCGCACCCAAAAGGAGGGAATTGCCATCGAAGACCAGCTGGTCGTTGGCTCCGGTGCAATTGCAGTAGGCGATGGGGACCCCGAAGCGTTTTGCCAGAGCGCCCAGCATTTCGAGCCGCTGCTGAGGCTTTCCCACGGTGAATGGCGAAGCACTCAGGTTGAGAATGATTTCCGCGCCCTGGGCGACCAGCGACGCGAGGGGCGACTGGGGGTAGTAGGCGCGCGGCAGATGGGCTGCGTCCCAGATGTCCTCGCAGAGTGTGACCCCGATCTTACGGCCCAAGAGTTCGATCGGAGCCACCTGGCTGGCTGGCTCAAAATAACGGGCCTCGTCGAACACATCGTAGTTGGGGAGAAGGGATTTGAAGACCTTTGCAACGACCTTTCCATGCTGCAAGACGGCCGCTGCGTTTCGAAAGGGCCTCCCCGTGCCATCGAAGAAGTCCACGTAGCCGACAACAAGCGGGGTTTCGCCAACGGCTCGGGCCAGTCCCTCCAAAGCGGAGAGGTTTCCCTCCACAAAGCCGGATTGAAACAGCAGGTCCTGGGGTGGGTAGCCGGTGAGGGCGAGTTCCGGCGTGAGCACAAGATCCGCACCCTGCCCCTGAAGGGCGCGGTATTGTTCGAGTACAAGGGAGGCGTTGCCCGTGAGGTCGCCAACGGTTGGATTGATTTGTGCGAGGCCAATTTTCATCCGCTAAAAAAACAAGTCTGACCCGTTTTGCGCCGCAATGAAACTCAAAGCCGGCGGATGCTCGGCTATTCGAGGGCGAATTCGAGTCCCGTGTGAAAAACACGTTTTCGTCCCGTGAATCCAGCACGCCCCTGCCTCCATATTCGGTCGGACCGTAGAACGGGCGGACCAGTGCACCCTCATGTGACCAGAGGGACACCATCAAAGGCGACGCCGCGTGGGCTTGCCACGGGAAGGCGAACTGGGACCTCGCCGGATCTTGAGTTCACAAAGAGAGCCATTCGCTCTGGCGCAGCATCGATCGGACGAGTAGTCCGTCATGCACCGCCAGTCCGTTGAGTACAAAAGCGGCGATCGCCACCCTCGAAGCCTGCAAGGAGCGAGGGTCTGAGATACGTCGACTTCTTTGGTTGCGAGTCCTTTCCCTGCCGGGTTTTGAAGCTGGCAGACGCCACCCGCACATTCGACTCGTCGGAGCCCTTGTCATTGAGTCGGTGACAGGCTTTGCGGCGTGGGTGCTCCACGGGGGGAGCGAAAGACGCAGCTCCGAGCGCAGCTTCCTTTAAATTCAGATTCAGCGAATCCATACGCCTTTTCCGGTGCCTCCTCTTGGCACGGTACGCGGGTAGTCCGGGTTGGGCTTTAGCTCAATGACCTTGATGACCTGCTCGTCTGGCAAGTCTGCCAGCGCATTCGAGTGCTGCACGCCCGAGATGCTCAGATTCCGCACGGTGCAGTCCAGATTAGGGGAGAAGATTTCCACCCAGCGGCTGGGTTCGCTGCCAGGCGCACCCCGGTACGTCATCGACTTCGGGCCTATCTCGACCAGACCGTAGTCTGAAAGAGTGGGGAAAAGCAGTTTCGCGCCGCTGATCATAAGTCCGTCTGTGTTCGCATGGACTTGGATGCTTCCGGGGCGGTTGAACACGAGGTCTTCAAATCGGATGTTCCTAAGCGAGCCGACGCCCTCGCTGAAATCCTTGTCCCGCCCGAGCTCAAGGTTGGGTTGGTTGTAGAGCTTGAAGTCGCGAATGTCAGTAATGCGGCGCAGCGTGATGTCGCGGATGGGGCAGTCGAGCGTCGAACCGTCCTCAAACCGTTTGACCCCAGGCAGGAGCCGGATGGAGTTGGCGGCGCGCAAGCCCTCGGGCGAGCCGGTCACGTCCTCGATGAGGATGCGTTCAATCGGACCGTAGCTGGGCGCGTAGTTCTTCCACTCCCAGGCGTTGAGCGCGATGTTGTCGTCATGGGAATCCCCCCGTACGCCGCGGATGACGCCGTCGCTGGCCGGTCCGTTCACATGCACTCCGTCGCGCTTGTGTCTTTCGAGTGTGATGTTTTCCACGCGGAAGTCATGCGCGTTTGCCAGGTGCACTCCAAAGGGGCGGCTCTCTCGGATGGTGAGGTTCTTGACCGAAAGACGACGCACGTTTTGGAGGAGGATGACGCCGTGGGTCCCGAAAACCGGTTTTTCCTTCGAGGAACGCCCCCGTTCATTGCCGTTGCCCGAAACGGCGTTTGCCAGTGTTGTCCAGACGCCGCCATCGATGCTGAGATCGTTGTCCGGTAGTGTGCCTTCGGGCACCGGCCCGCCGGCGAGTTCGACGATGTTTGCGTTGCGAACCATGCAGCAGTTGGAACCGGGCTTGAGCCGGATCTCTGCCCCCGGATCCGCGCTGATCTTGTCGTGGGATTTCAGCACCAGGGGGGCGTCGATGTAATAGGGATATCCGCGTGCCGGAATGTGCAGGAACTTCCCTTCGTCCAGAGCCGCCTGCATGGCTGCTGTCCACACCTCTGCGGTGACGCTGTGCACCTCGGCTTTCCCGGAGGCGTCTGGCCATGTTTCTTTCCAGGTCTCCGTGCGGACGAGTCCCCGGTAGTGGTCCAGCACGGCGGGATCCGATGCAGCAGGCTTGGGCTTCGCAGGGGCCGCTGCCTGCAGTGCGAGAGCCGGCAAACAGGCAACGGTCAGCAGTGTTGCTACGAATGCTTTCAGGAAACTTCCTGGAGCGATGTCAGTGATACTCATAACGCGCCTGTGTTTGTTTGAAGCGGGCCGTGTTTTCTCGCGAGGCCCTACCTGTCTGCGGAAAGCCCAGTTGGACGCGGGAGCAGCAGGTTTGGGTGGGCGTTCAGGGCTGCTTGCACTGAGGGGCTCAGCTCGGTGAGACCCGTGAGGTGGAGGCGGCCCTTGTGCCTGGACAGGGCGGTCGCTGTTTCCGGCGTCAGGGTGGTGACGGCTTTGAGCACCAGTTCCCCGGGGAATGCGGCCAGCGCCTCCGCAGCCTCGGTGGACAGGGAAGGCAGACCGTTGAGGACAAGCGTGCCGGTGCGCTTGGTTTTGCTGTTGCCTGTGCGTTTGGCGAGTGAACCCGCGACCGCCGGCGGGAGTGCGGTCAGGCCGTTGAGCACGAGCACACCCTCGTGGGCGGCCAAAGCTTCCGCGGCCGCGGGCGAGAGAGATTCAATGTTGTCTAACCGCAGGATCGATGCGCCGCCATCCTGCCGGCGGACGGTCACCCCCGGCCTTGTCTTGTCCTCCTCGTTGCCGCGGTGCTTCGCCAGTTCGCCAGCGATTTCGGGGGACAACTCGATGAGCCCCAGGCGCAGTTCTCCCCACTGGCGCGCAAGCTTCCGTGCCAGCGGAAGGGATTCGATCCTTTCCAAGCCGTAGAGCAGCACTTTTCCCTCATGTGCGGCGAGGGCTCCGGCAGCCTCGGGCGTGAGGAGTTTGATGCCGTTTAGCCGGAGGTCGGCGGAGCCGAATCCCTTCACTGGCGCGTGTTTGGCGAGCGCCGTGGCCAGTTCGGGCGACAACTCCGTGAGTCCGTTCAGTGAGAGTGGCCGTTCCGCCTTGACGAGCAACTCCGCTGTCTCGGGCGTAAGGTTTGTCACCGCGTCGAGCGTGGCCCAGCCGCCGTCAATCGAGGACTCTGTTGGCGGGTTTTTGAGCGCGGCCCATTCGGCGGCTTGCCCGGGGGTCAGGGCGTTGAGGGTCTTTACCGCAGTGTTCCAGTCCACGGGCTTTTTGGCGTCGTCCGCCGCCTGGGCTGGAGGGGCGGCCAAAATACAGGTGGTGAGGGCGACAACGAAGGACGTGTTTTTGAACGAGAGAAATGTCATGGAGGGACCTCTATTTTTCAACCAGCAGGCCGCTCTCGCAGCACAGGAGCACGAGGTCCCGCAGACGGTATCCCGCCGCGCCGGCACGCTCGAGGATGCCCCGGATGGTCGGTCGGTCGGCCGGGGTCAGCTCGCGCCCGAGCGCATGGGTCAGCAGCTTTTCCACAAGACAACGCGCGAACTGCGGTTGGCGCAGCAACAGCGCCTCCTTGAAGCCGGTCACGTCCTTGAAGCTTATCCCGCCGAACTCGCCGCTGGGATCAACGGGGAGCGCCTTGTCGTTCACCTGATAGTGCGCACGCCAGCCGCCGATGGCGTCGAAGCTTTCCAGCGCAAATCCGGGCGGATCAATCTGGCGGTGGCAGCCAAGGCAGGAGGGGTTGTCCCGGTGCTTCTGCAGCCGTTCCCGCTGGGTGGTGGTCCCGCGCGTGTCGGGCTCGATGACCGGGATGTTCGGGGGTGGGGGAGACGGTGGCGCACCAAGAATGTTTTCCAACAACCACGCGCCGCGCACCACTGGGGAGGTGTCCACTCCGTTGGCCGTGACCGTCAGCACGCTTGCCTGCCCGAGGAGTCCGCCTCGGCGCCGGTCGGAGAGTTTGACCTGCACGAAGCCTTGGGAGGGGGCGTTGCCAGCCCCGTCGGGCCGCAGGTCTTTGGGGGAAAGCCCGGCGACGGGTTTTCCGAGCTCCGGTTCGAACTGTTTCCAGTCAATCCGGTAGTGTCTGGCAAGGGCCCGGTTTACAAAGGTGTAGTCGGAATCGAGCAGTTGGGCGATCGGTCCGTTGGTGTGGAGCAACTGTTTGAAGAACAGCCGCGTTTCGGTCCGCATCGCCTCCAACGGATTGTCAGTGAGATAATCCGGAAAACGCGGAGCGATCGAACCCAGCTTTCGCAGCGAGAGCCAGCCGTCGAGAAACTCGTTCACAAACGTTTCGGAACGCGGGTCGGCGAGCATCCGCTCTGCCTCCATGCGCCGGACCTCGGGGCGGGCGAGGTCCCCCGCAGAGGCGCGGCCCAGGAGCGCCTCATCGGGGCGCGAAGACCACAGAAAATAGGAGAGCCGGGAGGCGATCTCGCTGCCGTCGAGTTTCCCGCCGCGCTCCTCGCGGTAGAGGAACCCGGGAGCACAGAGCACGGACCGGACGCCCAGCGTGATGGCCGCTTCGGCCGCCTCTTGCGGAGGCGTGCCAGCTTCCCTTGCGGACTTTTCCTCCGCGTGCACTTGTCGGACGATCTGCTCCACCTCGGAGGCGTTCACCGGCCG
>CANJYI010000099.1 GCA_947478975.1 Chthoniobacteraceae bacterium | reverse complement strand
TTGGATCGTTTGCCGCTGACCTGTGCGATAAAACCGACGCCGCAGGCGTCGTGCTCATTGGCGGGCGAGTACAGGGAACGGAGGCCCTGTGTGGCGTCGAGGATGACTTGATTCATGGGAGCAGGATAGATTGCGGCCCCGGGGGTGGAACCATGAGGTTAGGAAAAACGCGGGCAGATTCAAGACATTTTTGTGCGATCCTTGGGGGGTATTCGGACAGGGAAAATAGGGTTTTGGTGTCAAAAGTGGACACACATGGGTGTTTTTATACAGGAAAGTGACACTTTTGGATTGAGCTTTGGGCCTCCCCCTCCACCTTCGCACCATGCACGACTCCGAAAGTTCCGCCGCCAAGGTGCACACCCTCGATGAGCAGGAGCGCAAAATCGTCCGGGCCCTGATCCGGGATCCGCGCCAGTCGGACAACGCGATAGGCGAAAGCACGGGGGTCAACGTGCGGACCGTGAGCCGCAAGCGGCAGCGGCTCGAGCAGGAGGGGGTGCTCTCCTATTACGCAAACGTGGACCTCACCGCCTCGGGCACCCGTCAATACAACACTCGTCACCTGTACACGATCAAGTTCCGGATCGGGGTGACCTACAAGCGCCTCTTGGAGGACATCAAGCGGGAGAATGCGGTGAAGTCCGTCTTCACCGAGGTGATTTTTGAGAGCCACATCGCCGAAATCGACGGCAAACTGGCGATGCTCCTCTTTATCGACGGGGAGAGCGATCTGGACATCGTGCAAACCGTCCAAGAGAAGCTCATCCCCAGCCTGCGGCGCAACCACGGCGAGGATTCCATCGAGGAGGTGAGCACTGTCCGCATTTTGCTGCCGGTACGGGCCATGCGGAATTACGTGCTGCCCGTAAACATGACTGAGGGGTACCTGCGCAAGGACTGGCCGGACGAGGCTGTTTACGTGGGGCGCTGAGCGGCTGGTCGGTCGGGTTCCGGGGCCTGCAAGGGCGTTCCAACTCCAGCGAAACGGGGCTCTTCCCCAGCCCCTCAAGCCTGAAAAATGAAACGCCCACTGCGCTTGGACGCGCCGGGTGCTGGGGGGAGAAAAGGCTGTTTTTTACGGTCCGGTTCCAGTTCCCTAGATGGGCGGACTTTTTCGGCAGGCGGATTGCTGGTTTTGTAATGGGCGCCCTCCTGAATCTTATCTGAAGTTTGGAGTAAAGAATCCCCCGCGTTCGACCTATTAAACACTGATGGACTTGTTTTTGGCACAGGAAGAGTCGCGACAGCGCTCCGGTGGCATGTTCACGCTGGCCATGTGTCTCATGGCGGGTGTGTTCGTCTCCGTGCACATGCTCGTGGCCCTGTGCTCCGGCACCGTCCTTTCGGATGTCTCATTGCACCAGCGGCTTATCGTGTGGACATTGCCTGCGACCCTCGGGGTGCTGCTCGTGGGGGTGGTCGTCCGGGCGTACGCGCTCCGGTTCGGCGGGGCGAGTGTCGCGAGGGAACTGGGTGGACGCCGCCTGCATCCCGCCACCCAAGATGCCGGGGAAATGCTGGTGCTCGAAATGGTCGAGGAGCTTTCAATCGCGGGCGGGTTGCCCATTCCCGAGGTTTGGCTGTTGGATGACGAGCCGTCGATAAACGCCTTTGCAGTCGGGAGGGACGCTTCCAGTGCGGTCATTGGGCTCACGAGGGGGGCGCTGGAGCGCCTGACCATCGAGGAACTCCGGGCGGTTTTACTGCACGAATTCAGCCACATTCTGAGCGGCGACATGCGCCTCAAATTCGAAATGTTGGTGTGGGTCCAAGGGATTCTCTTCCTGACATGGGCCGGTCGGCTGATGGTTGCGTCGGATTCCCCGGTGGGCGACGGGTTCTGGGGCGGGAAGGCCGCGCCTGCTGGGAAAAGGCCGGTTGCTGGACGGCGCGCTCCGGCGCAGGACCTCGACGGCGAAAGCCAGAGCCGCTCGCTGTTGGGTATCCTCATGATGCTTGTGGGGCTCGTGACCAGCCTGTTCGGCCGTTTCTTACAGGGTGCGATAGCGCGGGACACCGAGTTCTCCGCCGATGCCACCTCCGCAAAGTGCCTCGCCTCGGCGATGCCCGTGGTGTCCGCCCTGCGCAAAATCGGGGGACTTCCCCAGCGGTCCTACTTAAACAGCCCCACGGCGCCAGAATCCGGGCATTTGTTTTTCGGGCAGGCGTGGAGCGGGGTGGTCTCCACCTTTTTTCCCACACACCCCACTTTGGAGGAGCGCATCCTGAGGCTGCATCCCCAGTGGAACGGAGATTTTCTGGCGAGTGTCGTGAAGAGGGTGGTTACAGACCCGAACTCGCCCGCGCAGACAGGCGGGACGGTGGAGGCGCCTGCAGTTCCGGAAATGTCTGCCGCGGCGCGCGCAGCGGCGGCGATCGGTGCGAGGAAACGCGAGAAGGTGAAGGCCAAGGAAAAGGCCGAGACGCTTTCGACCAAGGGGTACCCTGCTGCGAATCTAGTCTTTCTGGGCACGGCGATGCTGCCCTCCCAACTGCCCGCCGCGGCTGCACTGCGGCGGTCGATCAAGCCTGAATGGCTGAAGCACACCCAGAGTCTGGAGGGCGCCAAAGGGCTGCTTCAGGAACTGATGAAGTCCCCGGCCCACAGCACCCATGAACTGGCTGCGGCCACTGCTTCGCAAATGTTTCTGTTGCTCGACTTTTCGATGCCGATGTTGAGGCGCCTCACCCAGAACGATTACTACGTTTTGATGCGCAGGTGCCGCAAGGAACTGGTGCGCACCGAGGAGATCGACGTCGTCCGGTTCCTGTTGCTGCACGTGGCGCGGCGGCGCTTGGGAATCGCCCTCGGAGTGCGCGAAATCGATCCGGTTGTCGCCGCCGATCTCCCCGCAGTTTGGAATGAATGTCAGGTGCTGGTTTCGCTTATGATGCGCTTTGGTGCGCCGACCCAGACCGCCCGGCAGTCAGCCCATGCTGCGGCATGGGCATCGATGGGCTACGAAAACCCTCCCGGTCCGCGTGAATCCGTCAATGTCGTGGAGATGGTGGACGCGCTGGAGGCCCTTGCGAAGGCCTCGCCGTTTCTTAAGAAGCGCGTCTTGGTCGCGTGCGGTCTGGCGGCGACCTACCAGGGAAGCATTCCGGAGCGTGAAATGGCGCTACTGCGCATGTTCGCCGATGCGATGGGCTCGCCCGTGCCGCATCTTTCGCTGAAGAACATGGAGTAGGGAGCGCCTACGCAGCCGGGGCACCGATCCTGTGGGTGGGCACCGGCTTGCCCGGGCGGAAGAACTCGAGATGTTCGAGAGCGATTTCAAGGCCCGCAACCGAAGCTGCCGCAACGGGAAGCGCAGAGCGCAGCGCTTCAGCCAGTGCTTCGGGAGCCGCCTCGGCGCGCAGGTTGAGGACAAGCTGCCCCCCGCCCGCGGGTTGGTCCAGGCGGATGGCCAGTTCCGGCACGTAGTCGTTCCGCACCAGGTTGACCACCGCAATGTCACCCAGGCCGGCGTCCGGACTGTAGGTCATCTTGAGGTGGGCGATCTCCGCCGTCGCAGTTTGGAGCCGCTGCTGGATCTCGGCGGCGAGGGTTTGGAGGAGTTGGTTTGCGTCAAACTCCCCGGCAATCGAAAGCGCGGCGGTGGCGTTGAGCCAGCCAAGGAGCGCCTCGCCCTCGGCATAGACGCCATAGTCCACGTCCATGGTCTGGCGCTCCACCTGTTCGCCGACTTCGAGTTGGGTAAACCAGTCATCCAAATGCGCTCCGGTGCGGACCGAAGCGGCAAGGACTGTCGCATGCGGAAACTCCCCAGAGATGGCAGACTGGAGCGCCTCTAGCTGACCTGGCAGAAGCAGCTCTGATTTGCTGATGACGATAATGTCGGCCTCCTCCAACTGTTTGCGGTAAATGTAGAGGACCTTCGGCGAGAAGCTTCCACCGGGCTGGAGCCCGAACACACGCAGCGCACGCACCGGGTCGAGCAGGACGCTCAGCGGGGCGATGCGGAACTGGTCGCCGTACATGCGCCGCAGCGGGTAGGTGACCGTCGCGACCAGATCGGTGCAACTGCCCACAGGCTCGGCGATGAACACGTCGGGACGCGTGGACTCCGTGAGCCTGTCGGCGGCGTCCACCAGCGAGTTGAACCTGCAGCAGAAGCAGCCGCCCGGGATTTCCTCGGTGGCAAAGCCCTTGGAGCGGAGCATCGCAGTGTCGACCAGTTCCTGGCCCTGGTCGTTGGTGATGAGTCCCACACGCAGCCCCTTGGCACTCAGTCGCTCGGCAAGGGCGGCGACCGCGGTCGTTTTACCGGAGCCCAAAAATCCGCCGAGCATGATGTAAAGCGCCTTGGTAGGGGAGGGAACCGGTGAGGAGGACATCCTTACATTTTAGGCGCCTGACCCGCGCTCTGGCGAGTGTTGAGCGCGGCTATTCAGCGTCGGGTAGCAGGTATTTTACCGCCGCACCCAGCCCCGCAACGGTGGCCAGTTGCGGGTAAAGCCGTTCAAAGTACCAGAGCTTGGCAAAGTAAAACCCGACGGGCGCCGCCACCTTCCACTCGCCCCGCTCGACCCTTTCGACCAGCCAGCGGGTGCCCCGGTCCACCGCGCCTGTTCGCGCCGTGCCCGCAAGCGCCTCCACCGCCATTCCCGTTTCCTCAAGGGAACAAGGCAGCCCTCTGGCGCCGCTGCCCGACCAGCCTCCCTCCGGTTGCTGCATCGCCGTCAGAGCCTCGCACCCCTTGGCGATGGCCGTCGGCGCCACCGCAAATCCGCAGTGCTGCATCTCCCTCAAAGCCAGCAGGACGCGCGAGGTGCCCCAGGTGGGATTCTCCTCCGAGGGCGAGTGCTCGTTGCCAAACCAAAGCGGCACCCAGGTGCCGTCCGAGCGCTGGCGTGCCTCGAGAAAGGCGATGCCTTTTGCGATCGCCCGCGTAACCTGCAAGCGCAGCTGGCCTTTCCACTGCGGCAGCCACGCGCTCCACGCCCTGAGCGCGTGCGCCGTCAAATCCTCCCCGCTGCGGTCGAAGGGGAGGGTGCCCCAGCCGCGGCAGAAGGTGGGAATGCCCCCGTCGCTGTTTTGAAGTCCGAGCAGCCAGCGGGTCCCGAGCTCCCCTGCATGTCGGACCCGCGCATCGACGGGCCCGAGTGCGAGCAAGGCCAGAAGCGCGCCAGGGGTGTCGTCCGCATCGGGCACCCCGCCCGGCAGGTCGGTCCAGGCCCAGCCACCGGGGGCCGCCTGGGTGTAGGGGTGTACTTCTCGGTACTGCTGGTCCAGCAGCCATTGTTTGAGGGCGCTGCTCTGCTCGTAATGGAAGATGCCGGGCTGTCGGCTCAGCGCATTGACGCCGAGCGTGGTCACCCAGGTCGACAGGTTCGTGTCAATGGGCCAGCTGCCGTCCGGGCGCGCGGAGGAGCGCAGGAAGGTCGCGGCACGCAGCGCCACGCGGCACGCAGACTCCCCCGTGGCGGCGAGGCTCATGAGCACGAAGCTTGTCAGCGGCGTCGCCTCCAGAAAGCCGCCGTTGACCGGTTGCACGGATTCAAGAATGCGGGCGGTCTTCGCTTTGAGCGCATTCCTGAGCCAGCGCAGCAATGGGTTGCCTGAGGGTGCCTTGTGGTGGAGCACCCGGCCGATGGCGATGAGCGCGGGAAGCGCGTAGCTAACCACCGGCAGCCGGATGGCTCCGTAAAACTGGTGTGGCACGGCGGCCAGTTCAAAGGGAAGCGCGGGGATCAGCCGCCAGCCGTCCGGCCCCATTCTTCCGGCGAGTGTGCAGGCCATCAGGATGGGGACTGAAAAGGTGTGGTCCTTGCCGTAGCGCTCCCGGATGGCGCAGGCGAGTGCGCGCTCCCACCCGGTATCCGCAGAACCGCAGGCGGCCTGGAGCCAGAGTCGGCAGCGTTCCATCGCGAGTGCGTGGTGCGTGTCGCTTTGCGTCGCGCCGAAGGCGGCCCAAACAAGCGCGGTGGTGCTGATATTGCTGCGGCTCAGCGTGGTGTCACCCCAGCCCCCGTCCGGATTCTGACTGGCGACTAGCCAGCACAGTCCGCTGGAAACAAGGGCTGCGTCCCCGGGAAGGCGCTGCGGCGGTGCAAGGTTGGAGAGAGCGATCAGGGCCGTAGCGGTGGAAAGAGCGCTGCTCGAAAGCTCGCCGGTCCAGTACCCTTCCGGCCCGATTTCACTCAGCAACGCAGCCGTCGCTGTCCGGAGAGCGCGTTCCGCGCGTGCCTTCGAAAGGGGGGCGGCCGCCGCTGTTGGTGCGGGGGTTTGCATCAGCTCAGGTGGCCGAGGGCGAGCAGGCCGTAAAAGGTGTATTCTACGTCCAGGTGGTCGTCCGCCCAGTGTCCGTGGAAACCGCCCTCCGCCGTCCAGAGCGTATCGAGAAAGTCCAAGCACGCCTCCTTGGCGCGGGAGGGCAGGGGGTGCTCCAGACAGGCAAGCGCGTGCAGGGTGGTCGCTGTTGAGAGCAGATCCGGAATCGGGGCGCGCGGCATGGCCAGAAAGCCGCCGGCGGGATGCAGCTGGCCTAGAAGCCATTGTGCTGCCTCAAAATTCACGGGCATCCCGAGCTGGTGCAACAGCGTGATGGCGGCCGCTGTTGCGTTGGTGGAACCGAGTGGCAGTCCGGGGGCGTTGCCCCAGGCGCCGTCCGCGGACTCCAGAAACTTAAGCGACTGGACCATCCGCAGGGGATCGGGGAGCGGCGTGTCCAGGTCCTGGTAGGCGCCCAGGGCGACAAAGCAGCCGTAGGCGGAGCCGTGTGCGGAACCGCGTTCGCCCTCGTAGCCTCCGTCCGCTGAACGAAAGGCTTCCAGACGGGAGAGGATCGCTGCGGCGAGGGCGGGGGGGGCGCCGCCCAGTGCGCCGTGGCAGCGCGCAAGCGCGCCAAGATGAACGAAGTCCAGCTCGGCGCCGTCCCCGAAGCCCGCAAGGTAAGAGCGCACTTCGGCGGCCGGCAAAGGCGCGTCGACCGCCTGAAGCGCGGCGATTGCGAAGATGGTGTAGTACAGGTCCGGGCGCCCGTCCCGGTCCAGTCCCGCGCCCCGCAGCAGCCGTGACTGAGTAAATGCACGCACCTGCGGGAGGACCTCCCCAAGGGTCAGCGCCCCACGGCGGGCCAGTTGCAGCATTTGGATTCGAAGCGACACAGGGGAGGTGTAGCGGATCTGGCGGGCCGAAGGCGAGCCGCACTTCGGGCGGGCCGGGGGCGGGGTCAGCCGCCGAAAAAGACGTCTTTGAGCAGCAGCGCGTTGAGCGCCACGATCACCGCGGCGACCAGCCACGCCAACGCCGCGAGCAAGCGTGAGATCCGCAGGCTCCCCATCACCTTCCGGCTTGAGACAAACTGGACCAGCGGAATAACGGCGAAGGGCAGTTGCATCGAGAGCACCACCTGGCTGAGCACCAGCAAACGCCCCGTGCCCCGCTCGCCAAAAAGCACGGCCACAATGATCACCGGAATCACCGCAAGCCCCCGGGTGAGCAGGCGCCGCGCCCAGGGCTTTAGGCGCAGATGGAGAAAACCCTCCATGACAATCTGTCCGGCCAGCGTCCCCGTCACCGTCGAGTTCAGACCGCTTGCCAGCAGCGCCACGCCAAAGAGGGCCGCCGCGAGCGCGCTGCCCAGCATGGGGGTGAGCAGTTCGTAGGCCTGCTCGATCTCGACGACGTCCGTGCGGCCGCCCTTGTGGAACACCGCCGCAGAAAGCGCCAGGATCGCCGCGTTGACAAAGAGCGCAAGCCCGAGAGAAAGAGTGCTGTCCAAGGTGGCCCAGCGAATGGCGTGGCTGCGGCCCTCCTCGGTGCGTTCAAAGGCGCGCGTCTGCACAATCGCCGAATGCAGGTACAGGTTGTGCGGCATCACCGTTGCGCCCAGAATCCCGATGGCAATGTAGAGCATCTCCGGGTTGCGCAAGGGGCCGACCGGGTCGCGGAAGCCCGAAAAAAGCTCTCCCAGTTGCGGGGAGGCCATGGCGAGCTGGACGGCAAAGCAGCCTGCGATCAACACAATGAGGGCGGTGATGAAGGCTTCGAGCCAGCGGAAGCCTTTCCGCATCAGTGCCAGCACGAGAAAGGCGTCCAGCACTGTCAGGATCGTCCCGGCGACAAGCGGCACACCGAAAAGCAGCTTCAGCGCGAGGGCGGTCCCGATGACTTCTGCAATGTCACACGCTATGATCGCCAGCTCGCACAGAAACCAGAGCACGTAACCGACCGGCCGCGGGTACGCGGCGCGACAGGCCTGGGCGAGGTCCCGCCCCGTCGCTATGCCCAGTCGGGCCGAAAAGGCCTGAAGCAGCATCGCCATCAGGTTGGAGAGAAACACCACGCTCAGCAGCGTGTAGCCGAACTTGGAGCCGCCGGCGATGCAGGTCGCCCAGTTGCCGGGATCCATGTAGCCGACCGAAACCAGGCAACCCGGCCCGGCGAAGGTCAGCAACTGCCGGAAAAACGAATGGTGGCGGTGCACGGGGACACTTCCGTGCACTTCTGCAAGGCTCAGCCTTTCCTCCGCCGCCGGTGAGGCGTCGCGGGCGCATTCCTCCTGATCTCCCATACCTGTGGGGGGAACCTGCCGCCCGCCGTGGCCGGCGTCAATCCCGCAAGTTAGGCGAGGCTAACTTTCTTTGTGCCTCCATGAACCGCCGGCAATTGACCGCGCTATCCGCCGCCGCTAGCATCGGGGATGCAAAAAAGCTCCCTAAAACGCCCCGCCTCCTCCGCCGTCGAGGATTATCTGGAGCGTATTCT
>CANJYI010000098.1 GCA_947478975.1 Chthoniobacteraceae bacterium | reverse complement strand
CGGGCCCGGCCAACTCCAAAGCACCCCTTGCATTAAATGACGTGGTGACACCTGCCACTGCGCCGGAGGAGCCCCCCGTCGGAGTCAGAGTCAAGGCGCCGCCACCAAAAATATCGTTGATGGTCTTGGTTGTTACGTCCGCGCTTGAGAGCGTGTACTGCACCCCTTTGACCGTGACGGTCCCCTCGGTCACCCCGTAGTCGGCCAAGGTCAAGGCCTGCGCCTTGGCAAGGCTCGGAAACAGTTTTGCGGCCCCCGTCCCGGAGGAAGCCTTCGGCATGCCCTGCACATCGATCAGGTAGGAACCTAGCGCGGCTCCGGTGGAAGTGGAGACCGTGGCGTCCGACGCGGTGGTGGTCGCATTTCCCGCGGATACAGTTGCGGACCGGGGAGCTCCCGTGAAAGTGGAGCTCAGCGCAGAAGCCGCGGTTTTGACCGCGGTCAAGTTTGTCTTAAGGATGTCGTAAGCCGCCTGCAACTTGAGTGCGGCCGCCTGTTGTCGCTTCAGGTTGTCCTGCGGAACTCGCTCAATTGTCATGAGCTGGGTAACCGTAGTCTTCCAGTCAAAACCCGAAGCCAAACCTGAGAGTTGGATGCCAGCCATAAAAATAAAATCTAAGTGTCCGGTGTCTTAAGAGCAGGAAGCGTACCCAGCAGCCACTTCCCGGAGGAATTTGTCAGCCGCCCATTCACCCCCTTGAGAAGCAGATCTCGGGCTCAACCGGTCACTTTTCAATCGGGACCGCCTTCAACTCCAAAAGCCGCGTCTTGAGCACCTCGGCCGGCCACTGCCCCGGCACCTGGGGCCGGTCAAGGTACCCGTAATTCAACACCGAACCGCAACCACCGAACAGCAGTCGCGAGACCTGCCCGTACTCCCCCATGCCCATGACTGAAAGACGCCCGGGCTCCCGCAGGCTCGCCCAGTTAAAAAACGAGAACAAACGCTCCAAATCCTCAGGAGTGCTGGTCAGCGCCGCCACCTTGAATACCGCCGGTCGGCGGAACTCCCGCGCCAGGTCAAAGCGTCGCTGCAGGACAGTGGCTGAGGGGGTCCGGGCAAAATGGTGGTCTGAAAACACCAACTTGACCTGAAGCTCGGCCGCGAGGGCAATTTCTTCCTCGAGCGCATCCAGGGAACGGATCTCAAAATCAGCCCACTGAACCAGCGGCAAAAACTGCCGGATAAGCCTCCTGCGCTCCCTCACGTCCAGCGGCGCCATCCCGCCTTCCGCCGGATGCCGCACGGTTGCCAGAAGCGGAAATTTAGCTGCCAATCTGGGAGCGGCCTTTAGAAGCTCTGCCGTGTCGGAGGCAAACCCGTCCACCCGCAACTCGAGCAAGTCGACTTTGCCGGCCCCGAGTTCAAGCGCGCAAGCAAGCGCGCCGGGGGAATGGACGGTCCCCACCACCAGCGGGGACGCGGAGTTTGGATTGATCGAATGCACACGGGCATTCTCCACCAAGCCACGCCAAAAATGCAATACGGGCCGGCACCCCTGTGCCGGCCCGTTTCTTGCCGAACCTACCAAGCCCAACCGAACGGTGCCGTTAAGGCGTACTCAGCGATGCCGCGGGTATCACCCGCTTGGCCTGTCCCGGCGGGGTCCAGAGCAACCGAAGTGCCGCGCTTCCTGCGCGCTCGTAGTACTCAAGCCGCAGGTTCACCCACGTGCCCGCCGGCAGGGACAGGGTTCCCGTGTTTTCGGTAAGCGGGTGGTCGCTCCAGTTATTGAGCAGCAACTGTCCGTTGACCCACAGCCTGGCCCCGTCGTCAGACTGGACAGCAAACCCGTAAGCGCCCGCCGCCTCGGTTTTCACGCGCCCCGTCCACCGGACAGAGAACTGGTCCGCAGCCAACCGCGGATCAGCGCTGCCGAGCCCCCAGTTGAAGTCCAGCCCGGCATCAACGCGGCTGAACTTCAGCACACTCAGACCGACTGCACCGAAGTACTCGCCGGTGAGGCCGCTTGTTTGAACCGCCGTCATTTCGAGGTCGCCAAACTGCGCAACCCCCGGCGCGGTGCCCTGTCCGCCATGGATCCACGCACCTGCGTAAACCAACTGGGAGAGCCCCGCCAGTTCGACCGAACCGGCAGCCGTGTAGATGACGTCATCCAACGAGGTCGCCAGCGCCAACCGGTCGCCGCGCCGTTCAACCATGAGCCAGGCGCTGGGTGGAACCAAGACCCCGGGGAGCGCACTTGCCACCACGGCACCGCCCAAGGCGGACCGGCTGCGGACGGAAAGCGAGCCGTCGCCGCCCAGTTGCAGTGCCGCAAACCGATCCCCTGCGCCGAGCCCCTCCCTGAGCATCACGGCGGCCGCCGGCGCGCTGCCTCCTGTGACGGAACGCACCCGAAGGGCTAGCTGGAAGTCCCCGGAATGCACCTGATTCCAGAATCCTCCCTGGTCACCCGCCCCTGCCGCTCCCAGGCCGCCGCCCAAAGCCGACACCTGCCGCACTCCGTCCGCCAGCGAGACCACCACCGGCGCCGCCACCCCTCCCAGGGCGGAAGCACTCATCGCCGGACGCAATACCGCCGCAGGCACGGGCTGCTTGCTGATCCCCGGGCCGCTCCACCACAACTTGCACACGGCCTGGGCGCCGCTCTCGAAGAATTCGAGCCGCACGTCGACCGGCACACCCGCCTGCAACTGTAATGCACCGGAGTTTTCGGTCACCGCATGGAGCGTCCAGTTATTCACCACCTGCTGGCCGTTGACCCACAACCTGACACCGTCGTCGGATTGCGTGTAGAACGTGTAAAGCCCGCCCGCAGGAGGCAGCAGCTGCCCGGTCCAACGCGCCGACCAGCCGTCCCCGCTGAGAGCAGCGTGGGGCGAGCCGGTGGACCAGTCAAAGTCCACCGTCCCATCCACCCGTGCAGCCACAGGAAGCGTCAGGTCTGCGCGTGAGAAGTACACGCCGAGCAGCCCGTTCTGAACCGCGCCTCCTCCAGCCACCTGCCGGATCAGGCTCCACTGGTCCAGCACCGCACGCGCGGAGACATCCGCTGCGCCACTGGAGACGAACACGCCCAACTGCATGGACTCGGGCAGGCCGCTCATCGTATACGCGCCCACCGGCCGATAGACGGCTCCGTCCGAGGAAACCGACACCCGCACCGAGTCCCCTGCCCGCTCAAGCAGCACCCAACCTTCCGGCAGAGCCGCCACGGCATCCGCGCCGGCGGGCTGCGTTTCTGCGTAGGCGCCGCTAATTGCAACCCGCGCGCCCAGACGGTACCTCCCGTCAGGAGCGACGCCAACTGCCACGCAGCGCGCACCGGCGAGCCCGCTTTCGCGCAACATCAACCCCGCACGAGCCGCCGCCGGCCCCGAGACCGAGCGCACCCGCGCCACTGCGCGGAAGTCGCCCGACACGGCAAGCCCCTCTAGGCGCAGCGCATCCGCAGCGCCCGCTGCCCCCAGGCCCGCGCCAGTCAGCTCCCAGCTGCCGTCCGCGAGGATCTTGGAAGCGCCCGACGCTCCGCCAACCTGCACTGCCGTCAGCCCCGCGGAGGTCAGGTCGTTCGCCCGTGCAGTGCTGAGGACCGTCACTGAAACCGAGGCCCCTGCGCTCAATGCCCCGTCGCTCACCGAATAGCTGAAGGCATCCGCACCCGTAAATCCCGCATTGGGTGTGTAACGAATTCCCCCGGCTACGATCGCCGCCGTTCCGCTGGCAGGCTGCGTCAGGGCCAATACCGACAACGGCTGGGGCCCCGCATCCGGGTCCGAATCGTTGGCCAGCACAGGAACCACCACCGCCACCGACTCCTGCGTCACCGCCGCGTCCGCCACCGCCACGGGCGCCTTGTTCGCCACGGGTACGACCACGGGCGGCGTGCTTCCAAACGGCGCGGTGGACAGCGCCCACTCGGGCACAATCTCCAGCGGCGTGCCCGGACTCGACCACCGCAAGGCGGCCATCGCCCCCCCGGTGTTCTCGTAGTACTCCACCTTGATGTCCGCGGGCCTTCCGGCCACCAACCCGATGCTGCCGGAAACCTCGGCCGGCGCGTGGTCACTCCAGTTCTGCGCGATCTGCGCCCCGTTGACCCAGACGCGGATCCCGTCATCCGAGGTCGCAGAGAAGTTGTACGTCTCGCTGAACCTGGGAGTCACCGTGCCCGACCAACGCACCGAGAAGCCGTCCTTGGGCAGCGCGGAATCTGGGGAAGCCTCGCCCCAGTTCTTGTTGATCGTGCCATCCAACCGGGTCAGCACCGGTGTGGTGAGGTCGATCTTGCCGAAGTACTCGCCCTTGAGGCCGCTCAACCGTGTGGGGTCGGGTCCGGCCACAGTCACGCTCACGGTCGCCGTCGAAGTGAGATCGCCGTCACTCACCGAGTAGGTGAAGCTGTCCGCCCCCTGGTACCCGGTGGCGGGAGCGTACTGCACCACGCTGCCGTTCAACACCGCGGTCCCATGCGCAGGCGCACCCAGCGCGCTGACGCGAAGCTCCGCGGGACCGAGGTCCGGATCACGGTCATTTCCAAGCACACTCACGCTCACCGGCATGCCAACCGGCGTCCAAACGGCATCGGCCACCGCCACGGGCGCCTTGTTTGCAGGAGCGATCAGCGGCCCCGCGGCCCCCACGGTAAGGGCGTCAAACGGCACCACCTCGCGCGGTTGGCGGAGACTGCTCCACTGGAAGGTCATCTGCGCACTGCCGCCGCCCTGGAAGTACTCCAGCTTCACATCCACAGGCTGCCCCGCAACCAGCGGAAGGATCGCTTGATCCCACGCCCCCGCATGGGTCGACCAGTGGTCGATCACCAGCTTCCCATCCACCCAGAGCCGCACGCCGTCATCAGAGAGGGTGTACAACGTGTACGCCTCCGTGAATTTGGGGGTGAGCTTGCCCGTCCACCGGATGGAGTAAGAGCCCGCGTCCACCGCCGGATCGGGGGCGTTCGTGCCCCAGCTGTTGTCCACATACGGATCCACCCGCGCAAAGGCGAGACTGGTGAAGTCGGCGTTGTTGTACCACTCGGCATAGAGCCCGTGTGTGTCCGGTCGCAGCGGTTCAGCCGTGGCCGAAACCGTCACTTCCACCGCCCCCGTTGCCGTGGAGAAGCCGTCGCTCATCACGTAGCTAAATGAGTCGGTCCCGCTCAATCCGGGAGACGCGCTGTAGACGACCTGGTCGCCCGAAACCGCCGCGCTGCCACGGGAAGGCCCGCTCACGCTCAACAGCCTCAAAGGATACGGCCCCGCCGCCCCGGCGGTGTCGTTTGCGAGCACCGGAATGGCCACCTTTCCTCCGCGCGAACAGGCTGCACTGTCCGCCACCGCCACAGGAGCGCTTCCGCCCGCAACCGCAAGCCCGGAACGGTAGACCTCAATCTCGCGCAGATTGAGCTGATGCTCGCCACCCTGCGCGCCTGCATCCTTCAGGTCCTTGTTGGACGCGCCGCCCCAGGTCACCTCGTTCACCAGCAACCGGATCTTCCGCGTCGTCACCGGCGCGAAGCTGTGGGTGAACACGCACCGCTCGCTGTAGAAACTGTCCACCGTGGTGCGGTTGGTCTGCGTGTACGCCCGGAACGTGTTGACCGGTTCCTGCACCCGCTCCAGTGAAACCCACTGCCCTCCCTGCTCCACCTGTAGTTCGTAGTCCAGGATCGAACCGTCCCACTGCCACGGAATACCCGCGTAGATCACCACGCGGTCCATGGTTGTGTCCGCGGGAAACCGCAGCTCAAACCAGGCCGGGTAGGTCGTGTTGTTGCTCTCCCAAATCCGCGCATCACGTCCCTGGGTCCAGTACCAGGTGTCGAGCTGTCCGTTGAACACCTTGGTGATCGTGTTGTTGATCCCCCCGTCAATCGGATGCACCGTAGAGCCGGAGGCCGCGGCGCTCACTCCGCTCTGCACGGCCAGATTCCCCCCCCAGTTGGCCGGCGCCACCGAAAGCGTGCCGGAGTACTCCACATAGGTGGGCAACTCGCTGACCGCGACACTGACCTTGCCGTTGACCACCGCCAACTGCTGCTCGCCCCCAAACGGTGAAACCACCTTCACAGAGCTCGTGCCACTCACCGAAAGCTCCAACCGCCCCCGGGTCTCACCCGAGGTCATCAACGCGGCCACCTGTTTTCCCGGGCCCTGGAACAGGCTACCCACAAACAGCTTGTTCCCAGGATTTCCGAAGTCCAGAGAGGAGGCGAAACGCGTTCCCGCCAGCTCCTCCGACCAAACCCGGAGCAGCACACCCACTGGATTGATCGAGCCGTCCTCGTTCTGCACCCAGCGCGGCTCATCCCAAAAGCCGCCGTTGCGGTCGTACCAGTAGTGGTTGTGTTCCTTCGGAATCCCGTACTGCTCGTACACCATCATTTGCAGCATGGTCCAGCGGCCCTGCAAGCGCGGCTGGTAGGCGCCGTACACCGGCCCGAGAAAGCCCTGCTCCGTCTGCCATTTTTCCATGCCCGCCAGATTGTACTTGTTCAGCCACGCATTCACCTGGTCCAGGGACATGCGGGTGAGTCCGAGGTCGCCGTTGACGCAGTTGTAGGCGTGAAACGAAAACGCATCGATGTACTTTCCCCCGCCCGCGCGGAAGAACTCATCGTTCCAGCCGGCCATCGGCGGACCAACTGTGACCGCCCCGGGCGCGATCACCTTCAACGAAGGATCGATGCTCTTAACCAGCTCGTAGAAAGGCTTGAGCTCGTTTTGCACAAACGCCGTGGCGCCCGTGCTGAAGTTCGGCTCGTTCCTCGGCTCCCAATACTTCACCACCCCCTTGAAGCGCTCCACTATCTTGCGCACCCCGGCCTGGTCCCAGGTCCCGTTGGGAAACACAATCAGCAGGTCGCGCTTCCGATAAGCGTCGTACGGGAGGTAATATTGCTGGTCCAGTCCGATCTCGCGCTCCAAGCGCGGGATTTCCGAATCCGCGGCGGCCGCGTTGTCCACCTTGTGCCGCTGCGGCCCGTACCCGAGGACGCCCCGCGTCACCTCGTCCACCAGCCCCTCGCCGCCGAAGGTGCCGGGAACCGGCATTTTTGGAAAGTTCGGATCGTCGCGCAGAATACAGAACATCCCGCTTCCGACGGAGTCGCCGAAGGGCATGCCCTGGTTTCCGCCGTGCAGGTTCACTTTGTACCAGCCCGGCTCGCGCACTGCAGGAGCCAGCGAGGTGCTCGAAAGCAGCCCCTGTTCGACGGTGTTGCCGTAATAGTCGCGGATGATGTAACGCGACGCCCCGGGCCCGCTCAGTTTCAGAACGACAGCCTCCCCTTTGTAAAAAACATGCCCCCGGCGAGTGGACTGCACATGGACCAGCACGGGCGGCTGGTTCCACTGCCACGCGGCCTGGATTTGGGTGAGGACCGGAAACAGTGCGGCAAGCGCACACAAAAGGACAAACCATGCAGAAGCACGGCGTGCCAGGCGGGGGAGCAACGGCGGCGCCAGGGGCGGCACCAAGGGCGATGTAGATTTCATTTAAGTAGGGTGGACCGAAGGCCCGCAACAGAACCCAGATTTGGACGTTGTCAAATGTACGGCCGCCAACCAAATCGACACCAGCCACTTGCAATTTAACGTGCGTCCGTGCGACCCACCGCGTAATTCGTGCGCGCAAATCCCATGAGTCTCCGCTAAAGCTTGCCCCTGTGAAGACCCACCCCCTGAACGCCGCCCTGGTGCTCTGCGCCCTCCCCCTCCACTTTCTGCACGCCCAGACCCCTCCGCCCGCACCGGTCGAGGCACCGGCACCGGCAGCCACCCCCATCCCGCCGATCTCCGCAGCGGCCAACAACCATGTGCGCCTCTCGAAGGCCTCGTTGGACCGGGAGTTTCTGATCTCCGCCTCCGTCATCCCACAGCTCGTGGCCCCCACCAGCACCGCGCTGGCAGGAAAGATCGTCCGCTTTGAATTGTTCCACGACGGGGTGGACCTCTACGAATCCACGGAAGGAATGGTCGTCACCAAGGAGCTCCCTTCAAGGCGCTTGCTCACCACCTTTCCCATCGTCGCCCAGGACGACAAGACCGTCACCATTGATTTCAACGCCGGCATGCGCCGGGTCTTCAACGACCTGTGGTACGCCACAAGCCAGCCGGGCGCCCACACCGGCATCGCCCAGGCCCGCTCGCTGGAGATCCCTCAGGGCCGTGTCTTTGAGGTTCGCTCCGAGGGCGGAATGCTCACCGTCCGCCAGAGCGCCCAGGTCCGCGACCGGCAGACCGACCCAAACAAGGAGGACCGTTATGAAATCCGCTATTTCATCGCCCCCTACGAAACCAGCGACTTTCAGTCCAAGGAACACGCCCCCGGCGTCTCCCGTTACGTGCGCTTTTTCGAGGTGCACCCCCACATCGAACCCACAACGGGACGCACCGCGAACCGTATCGCCCTTTTTGACATTCGGAAGCCCGTGGTCATCCATTACTCGGCCAACACCCCAGCCGAATACGAAAGCGCCGTGCGCGACGGCATCCTATACTGGAACAGGGCCTTCGGCCGCGAAGTGCTAAAAGCGCAAAAGGCTCCCGAAGGCCTCACCGCACCGGACGCCCGGCTCAACCTCATCCAATGGGTCCCCTGGGACACGGCAGGCTTTGCCTACGCCGACGTCATTCTGGACCCGCGCACCGGCGCCTCGCAGCACGGCCAGACCTACCTCACCAGCACCTTCGCCATCAACGGACGCGCCCGCGCCCGCGCCCTTTTGCGCAGCCTGCGCACGGTCGCGGCCG
>CANJYI010000097.1 GCA_947478975.1 Chthoniobacteraceae bacterium | reverse complement strand
GAGGAAGGAACTGGTTTGATGGGGGCTGTGCGCCCCCAAACCCCGCACCGCTTGCCGCGGCAGGCGTTTGGGGGGAACCCAAGAGTGCCTGCCTGCGGCAGAAGAAAAACAACGCCAATCTACTTTTTCCTTTGCATGACTACATGCCCAGCATCTGCGGATACACCTCTGAATCAAATGTTTACCTCTCCACACTGGAGGACCTGCGAGTTTCCGGTTTCGGACTTTGGTTTGAACTAGCGAACGCGCCCTACCCAGGGTTGTAGCCCAGCCACGGCCCCAGCCAGCGCTCCACCTCCTGCTCGGTGAGGCCTTTGCGCACCGCGTACTCCTCCACCTGGTCTTTGCCGATGTTGCCGATCCCAAAGTAACCGGACTGCGGATGCCCAAAATACAGCCCGCTAACACTCGAACCGGGCCACATCGCGTAGCTTTCAGTGAGCCGCATGCCGGTGCGCTCCTCGACCTGTAGCAGGCGCCACAGCTTCCCCTTCTCCGTGTGGTCGGGGCAGCCGGGATAGCCCGCCGCGGGCCGGATCCCACGGTACTTTTCGTCGATGATTTCCTCGATCGAAAGCGAGTCGGGGTCCGCAAACCCCCATTCCTTCCGGACCTTGGCGTGGAGCCATTCGGCCAGTCCTTCCGCAAAGCGGTCGGCGAGGGCCTCCGCCATGATCACGTGATAGTCGTCGTGCTCGGCGCGGAACTCCTCAAGCAACTCAGGCAGGCCCAGACCGGAGGTGACCGCAAAGCACCCAAGGTGGTCGGCCAGCCCCGTCTCGTGCGGAGCGACAAAATCCGAAAGGCTCCGGTGCGGCTTGCCCGCTTCCTTCTCTTTTTGCTGGCGCAGAAAACAAAAACGTTCCACCTCTTTCGCCCGCGAAGCGTCTTCAAAAACCGCTACGTCGTCGCCGAACCCCGCTGCAGGAAACAAGCCGTATACGGCGCGCAACCCGAGCAGCTTTTCTGAAATGATCCGCTTCAGGAGAACCTGAGCGTCTTCAAACAGTTTGCGGGCAGTCTCGCCGTATTTTTCGTTGTTGAAGATGGCTGGGTACACGCCCCGCAGCCCCCAGGTGTGGAAGAACGGGCCCCAGTCAATATACGCCGCCACCTCCTCCAACCGGATCTCGCCCAGCGGCGCACCATGCGTCTCAAACGCCGGCACCCGCACATGCGGCGCCACTTCCGACTGCAGCACCCGCACCCCGGTAAAGCTCGGCTGCGGGATGTCCTCGGAACGCCACTCGATGGGGATCCGGTTGGCGCGCGCTGTCTCCAAGGTGACCAGCGGGTCGCGGGACTGCTGGTGCTGGCTGCGCAGCGTCTCCTGAAGGCGGGCGTTGTCCGCCGCAAACTTGCGTTTCTGCTCCGGGCTGATGAGCGCGCCGACCGTGGGCACGGCCCGGCTCGCGTCCAGCACGTGCACAATCGGGTGGTCGTAGACGGGGGCGATCTTTACTGCGGTGTGGGCCTTGCTGGTTGTCGCGCCGCCGATGAGCAGCGGCAGAGTGAAGCCCTCGCGCTGCATTTCTCGCGCCACGTAGATCATCTCGTCCAAGGACGGCGTGATCAGCCCGCTCAGGCCGATCACATCCACATTGTGCAGCCGCGCCGCCTCCAAAATCTTGTCGCACGGCACCATGACGCCGATGTCGATAACCTCGTAGTTGTTGCACCCCAGCACCACGCCGACGATGTTCTTGCCGATGTCGTGGACGTCCCCCTTGACCGTGGCAAGGAGCACCTTGCCCTGCGCCCGCCCGCCACCCGCGGCTTTTTCCTCCTCCATGAACGGCGTCAGATAGGCCACGGCCTTCTTCATGACCCGCGCGCTCTTGACCACCTGCGGAAGGAACATTTTGCCCGCACCAAAGAGGTCCCCGACAACGTTCATCCCGTCCATGAGCGGGCCCTCGATGACCAGGAGCGGCCTGCCGTACTTGGCACGAGCCTCCTCCGCATCGGCGTCGATGTGGTCGACGATCCCCTTGATCAAAGCGTGCTTGAGCCGCTCCTCGACGCTGGTACGCCGCCAGGCCTGCTCCTCCTGGGCGGTCTCGGTTTTTTCGCGGCCACGGATGCTCTCGGCAAAGGTCACGAGCCGTTCGGTGGCTTCCGATCGGCGGTTGAGGAGCACGTCCTCGACGAGGTCGAGCAGCTTCCGAGGGATCTCCTCGTAGACCTCAAGCATCCCCGCGTTGACGATCCCCATGTCCAGCCCCGCCCGGATGGCGTGGAACAAAAAGGCCGAATGCATCGCCTCGCGGACCGGGTTGTTGCCGCGGAAACTGAACGAGATGTTGGACACCCCGCCGCTGACCTTGGCGTAGGGCAGGTTCGCCTTGATCCAGCGCACCGAGTCGATGAAGTCCACCGCGTAGTTCTGGTGCTCTTCGATGCCCGTGGCGACGGTCAGGATGTTGGGGTCAAAAATGATGTCTGAAGGCGGAAACCCGACCTTGTCGACCAGCAGCCGGTAGGAGCGGGAACAGATCTCCTCGCGCCGCGCCAGATTGTCAGCCTGCCCTTTTTCGTCAAAGGCCATGACCACAACCGCCGCCCCGTAGCGGCGGATGCGCCGCGCCTGCTCTACAAACTTCTCCTCGCCCTCCTTGAGCGAGATCGAATTGACCACCCCCTTGCCCTGCAAACACTGGAGTCCCGCCTCCAACACGCTCCACTTGGAGGAGTCCACCATTACGGGCACCCTGGCGATGTCCGGCTCGGGGCCGATGAGCTGCAAAAAACGGGTCATGGCCGCCACGCCGTCGAGCATCCCCTCATCCATGTTCACGTCGATGATCTGGGCGCCGTTCTCCACCTGCTGCTTGGCCACGGCCACCGCCGCTTCGTAATCGCCGGCAAGCACCAGCTTTTGAAACTTGGGCGAACCGGTGACGTTGGTGCGCTCCCCGACGTTCACAAAGTTGGTCGCGGAGGAAATGTTAAACGCCTCCAGGCCGGAAAGCCTCAACACGCCGTCATCCGCAATCTCGGGGACCACGCGCGGGGCGTGCTCGCGCACGGCCTCCGCCATGCGGGCGATGTGTGCGGGCGTCGTGCCGCAGCAACCGCCGATAATGTTAAGCAACCCCTCCTGCGCCCACGCGCCCAACTGGGGCGCGAGCGACTCGGGCGTTTCAGGAAAGCCCGTCTCCGAGAGCGGGTCAGGCAGTCCCGCGTTCGGGTACACGCTCAGGTACACGGGGGCGCACTTGGTGAGGTCTTCCACCCGCGGCCGCATTTCCTTAGGTCCCAGAGCGCAGTTGATTCCCACGCTCAAAAGCGGGACATGCGAAATGGAATTCCAAAATGCCTCGGGCGTCTGCCCCGTCAGGTTGCGGTCGTTGTTCGCCTGAGTGAAGGTCACCGAAGCCATGATCGGGATCCGGCGGCGCCCAGGCGTGAAGTTGCCTCCGCCGCTCGCAGGAACCGCGTCAATCCCCTGCTCCTCGTAAACCTCCAGGATGGCGGCAAAAGCAGCCTTGGCGTTGAGCGTGTCGAAGATGGTCTCTACCAAAAGCGTGTCCACCCCGCCCTCGAGCAACGCCTCCACCTGCTCCTTGTAGGAAAAACGCAGCTGCTCAAAGGTCGCCGTCCGAAACCCCGAGTCGCCCACATCCGGCGAGATCGAAAGGGTCACCGGCATCGGCCCGATGGCGCCTGCGACAAACTTCGGCAGTCCCGTTTTTTCCTGCACACGATCGGCCGCAGCACGGGCGATCCGAGCCGCAGCCATATTCATTTCACGCACCGTCTCCCGCATGAAGGGGTCCCGGATCACCCGCTCGATGAAGTCCGGGTCCTTGCGCTTGCCGTGCTCGCCCTGAAAAAGGAAGTCGTGCTCCCCGATGGTGGTGGCCGAAAAGGTGTTGGTCTCGATGATGTCGGAACCGGCCTCTAGGTAGCCGGTATGAATCTCCTCGATGACCTGGGGCCGGGTGAGCAGGAGCAGTTCGTTGTTCCCCTTCTGGTCCTTGCCGGTCCAGCGGGCGAACCGTTCGCCCCGGTAGGCTGCCTCGTCGAGTTTGTAGCGCTGGACCATGGTGCCCATGGCGCCGTCGATGAGAACAATGCGCTTTTGAAGGAGAGAAAGGAGCGGATGAGTCGGTGCCATTGGTCGGGTACAAATAAACCGCGAAGAGGGGGGGCTGGGCAAGGAACAAACTCACGCATCATGATACGGAGATGGATCCCGGGAGAGGGGCGCGGCGCCTGCCGACGGTCCACTCCACGGTGGGCCTTGAGTCAACGGGGGCGCCTACAGCGAGGCGAGCACCTCGGTGGTGATCTTCTCCACCTCGTCCAAATCCACCTGATCGTGCGCTACGGAGAGGAACCCCGCCTCAAACTGAGACGGGGCAAAATAAACGCCCCGCTCGCGGCAACCGTGGAAGAAGCGCGCAAAGGCGGCCTTGTCGCTGTGCTGCGCCGAGGCCAGGTCATGCACCTCGCCAGCCGTGAAATAGAGGCAGAACATGGAGCCGATCCTGCGGAAGTTGTAATCGCGTCCTGTCGCCTTGAGCGCGCGGCGCACGCCGGCTTCGAAAGCAGCCCCCGTTTCCTCGAGCCGCTTCCAACCGTCGATGCGTGCCATCTCGCGCAACTGCGCCAAACCGGCGGCCAGCGCGAGCGGGTTGCCCGAAAGGGTGCCCGCCTGGTAGACTGGCCCGTCCGGGGAAAGGCAGTTCATGATTTCGGCGCGCCCGCCAAAAGCCCCGACTGGCAAACCGCCGCCGATGACTTTGCCCAGGGCCGTCAGGTCCGGCACAATGCCACACAGTTCCTGGTAGCCGCCCTTTGCCAGGCGGAAGCCGGTCATGACTTCGTCAAAAATCAACAAGGCACCGTGCTCTGTACAGAGTTGGCGCATCAACTCGAGGTAACCAGGCTTGGGCAGGTACAGCCCGGCATTCGCGGGCACGGGCTCCACGATCACGGCGGCGATTTCGCTCCCCTGCGCGGCGAAAAGTGCGCGCAACGCCTCTGGGTCATTGTAGGGAAGCGTCAGAGTCAGAGCCGCGAGCGCCGCCGGCACGCCGGCGCTGTCTGGCGCTCCGTGGGTGAGCGCGCCACTGCCGGCCTTGACCAGCAGCGAGTCCACATGCCCGTGGTAACACCCTTCGAACTTCACCAACTTGTCCCGCTTGGTGAAGCCCCGCGCCAGACGGATGGAGGACATCGTCGCCTCCGTGCCACTGCTGACCATGCGCACCTTCTGGATGCTGGGCACCCATTCCACAATGGTGCGCGCCATCTCAACCTCCAGCGGGTTGGGGATCCCGAAACTCACCCCCCGCTCCGCTGTCGTCGCAATCGCCTCGCGCACCACGCGGGGCGCGTGTCCGAGAATCGCCGGTCCCCAGGTGCCGACAAAGTCCACGTAACGCTGGCCGTCGACGTCCCAGATGTGGGCGCCCTCGGCGCGGTCCACAAAAAACGGCTCCCCTCCCACGCCGCGGAACGCGCGGACCGGAGAGTTGACCCCACCGGGGATCAACGTGAGTGCTTCAGCAAACAGGGCGGAGGAACGGGAGTGGGCTTCCATGATGCCGCAAGGCTTTAGCAGGAGCGGGCCCCGAGGAAAACGGCCATTCACCGGCGGAAGCCTGTCAGCAGAAAATATTCCTCTGCACTCAGAGACGCAGAGGTGACCCACTTGCGTGCTTCGTTTGGTTTTTGGCGGAAATATTCCGCCGCAGCCTTTTCGAGGGCCGCCGAGCGCTGCCCGCCCTGCGGCCCGATGCTCAACGCCCAATCAAGGGCCGCGACCGGATCCTTCGAAGCGGTGGCCTCCACAAAACCGCGCACCGCGGCGGGGTAATCCGCCGAACCGGAAAGCGCTTCGACTTTCTTGGCGGCGGACTGAGGGTCCTTCTGGGCTGCGCTGCTGATCTGGGCGGCAAGCGCACTTTCACGCACCGGGCCCTGGGGCAGCTTGTCAGCGGCCGCCGCGAACTGCTTTCCCACATTGCGCGCTTCCGCAGGCCCCAGGGCGGCTAGGGCCTCGCGCACGTCGGGATTCGCCGCCAGATTGACGCGGTCCAGTCCGTAGGCCTGGGCGGTTTCCGCAAGGGCGGCGCTGCGCACCGGTCCGTCGGGGAGGCTTTTGGCGTAGGCAAGCGCAGCGGCGGGGTCTTGCGCGTTGCCCTCACCCTGAGAAATCCCCCGAATGGCACCGCGCGCTCCAGCTACCCCGCCGGGAGCCTGCGCCAACTGGGAAGCAAGCGCGGCAAACTGCTCCGGATTTCCCCGCGCTAGTTCCCCCAGAACACCGGCTGCCGCCTTTTGTGCATCCGCCGGAAGTCCCAAACTCCAGGCCACAAAGGCGTCCGGATGCTGGTTCGCCCAGGGCGTAAGAAGTGCCTCGCCGCCGGGGAGTCCGCCTTTGCGTTTGAGCCAAAGTTCGGCGGCCTTCTCTGGCGCAATTTCCGAAAGCCGGCGCGCTGCGTATTCAAAATCCGCTTGGACGGTCCGAAAAAGGTTCGTGCTTTCAGCCTCCCTCGAAAGCTGTTCCGCCAGCTCCGCGGGAGACAGCTGGTTCACCGCTTCCATCAAGGCGAGCTTTGCGTCCGCCGGAGAGGTTGCGTCTGACATCCACAATGCGGCTTGCAGCACCGATTCCAAAAGTTTCACGTCCGCAGTTGCCTTTGTCGGGGAAAGCCCGGCAGCCTCCCGCAGACTTTGCAGCCGCCTTTGGCTATGCCCCGCGCCTGATGCAGCCGCCGGCGAGCCCCCACCGGCGGGAGAGTACCGCTCACCTTCCTCCGCCGGTTGGCCAACCGCTCCCCGAACCGGCTCCAAGACGCCCCGGTTAAAAAGGCCGGCGCCCAGAAACCCAGCCCCGGCGGCGAGTAAACAAAGTGCGGATAACAAGCGGGGGGACATGGAATGAAAAGGCGAAACAGAATGAACGCCCGCTACTTGACCTTGACCGGAGCGGCCCTCCGGCGCAGTTCCTGTTTGTCGGCATCCGAGAGTGGCAAACTGGCAATCACTTCGCTGGGAGCAAGCGGGTTCTTGGAAACCAAAAACGAGTAATAATCCAACTGCGTCTTCTTCGAAAGCAACTCGGCGCCCGCTTGAAACGCATCCTGCGCATTTCCGAAACTCCGGGTGCGCAAGGCCGCCTCCCGCATGACGGAAGCCAGCACCCCGTCGCGAAAAGAACCCTCCGGGAGGGACTCAATCCATTGGAGCGCCGAAGTCCGGTCCTGCTGGGCCAGTGCCTGCCAGACTCCACGTGCCGCCTCCTTCACAAAGTTCTCATTGGATTGCGTTTCTGCAAACCGAATCGCAGCATCGGTCCCCGTTTCCACCAGACGGGCCGACGCCTCCGTCGACACCACAAAGGAGCTTTTTTCGCCTTCGCTCAGTGCGTCAAATACGGTGCGAGCCGCCTCGGGAGACAGCGAACGGAGTTCCATCAGCATCCCCATGATCAGGTGGACCGGCGGCTGTTGTTGTTCGGACGGACCCGAGCTGCCCAGTCCCTTCGCCGCAAGCAATTCGGCCTCAATATGGCGCAGTTCTCCAAGCCCCCCTGCGGGATCCGCAGCCATTCTTCGGGCGGCCAGTGAGGCGAGGCTCCCCTCCAGTCCAAGGGAAAAGGCGCTGACCTTGGCCGACTGGGGCATTTCCTTCAGAAGGGCCGTCAGCTCCTGAATGGTGCCGCCCGGCTTTGTAAAGGTCGTCGCCAGATCCCACACCCCCTCCCGCTCCTTTTCGGAAAGCTGTGCCACCGCGCGCAGCCCTTCCGCCGCGTTTCTCTGCATGAGCGCGACCACCGCGGCGGAGCGCAACTGCGAGTCCCCCCGTTGCCGCCCCTGCTCTAGCGCAAGCTTTGGATCCAACGCGGCGAGCCGTTCCTTGAGCGCCACCCGGACAAAGTCCACCGAATCTCCCTTGCCCGCCGGCGCGGACGAGAACCCCTCCAGGAGCGCCGCCGCCTGCTCGTAAGTGAGCGTCTTGACCGCACGCAACATCGTCAACTCGTCGCCGCCACTGCGCAGGGCAGACCGTTTGGATACCCACCGTTGAAGCACCTCGCTTTGGTGCTCAGGGGGCAAGTTGGAAAAGCTCTCTGCTTCCGCCTGCCCCGGCAGCGCCACCGCGACGGGAGCCTCGCTGGACTGCCCCACTGACGACTCACTGGGCTCCGCTTGAGTTTCCGTCCCAAGAGCGAAGCGCTCGCCCGTCCGCCCAGACTCGAGCACCAACCCAAGGCACAAGCCCCCCAGGGCGGAGGCGCTCAGCAGTGCAATGACTTTCATTGGATGATGGAGGAACGGAAACTCGCAGGATCTCTCATGTTAATCTCATAAAGCTCTAACGTAGAGAACCATCCGTAGAGTTCGCACATTTAATAGATCAACGGGAACTATGAATAACATCTGTGAACATGCCCGTCATCTGCGGATGTCCGGCGGCTGCATGAGACGCAACAACTCGCTGGCGCAGGCCTCGGCAAAGACCGGTTCGTTGACGACCACGTCCATCTCGATGAGGGGAATCCGCTTGTTGAGGTCGGCCCGGATCGCTTCAAAGAGGGCGGCGTCGGCCTTCGGATCGTAGAAGGGCTGCCCCTTGGCGCTGATGATGCTCACCGCCCGCAGCGGCAGCAGCACGCTGACCGGCCCCTTGTAGGCATTCACCTTGGCGGCAAGAATCGCGCCCAACTTTGCACACTCCGCGGGACTCGTCCGCATGAGCGTCACCTGCG
>CANJYI010000096.1 GCA_947478975.1 Chthoniobacteraceae bacterium | reverse complement strand
TTGTCTCCAGGAAAGACAGCTGGCTTGTTGTGAGCGCCCGCAGCTGTAGGGTCGTCAGAGTAACCGCCTGCTCAGTCGTCAGCCCTGCGAGCTGGGATTCCAGCAGCACCCCTACTTGCGAAGTCGTCAGCGAGGGCACCTGAACCGTTGTAAACGACGCCACTTGCTGACTGGTCAGCGCCTGCACCTCGACAGTCGTCAAAGCCACCAACTGCACTGTCGTAAGCGCCTGCACATCGGTCGTTTCCAAGGCACGCAACTGGAGGCTTGTCAGCGCTTGGAGTTGCGTGGTCAGCAGCCCGATCGTCTGTGCCGTCGTCAGTGCCGACACCTGCTTTGCAGACAACCCGGACAGCTGAGACGTCGTCACCGCCGCCAGTTGCTGCGTGGTAAGAGCTTGAAGGTCCGTTGTTTCCAGGACCGAAAGCTGACTCGTTGTGAGAGCCCGCAGTTGCAGGGTCGTCAGCGCAACCGCCTGCGCCGAAGTCAGCGCTTCCACCTGTTTTCCAATCAACGCGCCGATCTGAGCCGTCGTCAGCGCCAAGATTTGGCTGCTCGTGAGCGCCTGCAGATCGCCGGTCTCCAAGGCAACCAGTTGGGCCGTGGTAATTGCAAAAATCTGGCTCGTGCTTAGCGCCCCCACCTGGGCCGAGGTCAGTCCGGCCACCTGTGCAGTGGCCAGCACAGCTATCTGAGCTGTAGAGAGCACCTCAATCTGGGACGTCAACAGAGAGGACAGCTGAGCGGTCGAGAGGGCCTGAAAATTCGAAGTGCCCAGGGCCAAGATCTGGGCCGTTGTAAAAGCCCGCAAATCCTGAGTTTCCAAAGCCCTTGCCTGGAGACTGCTCAACGCAACCACTTGGAGGGTTGTGAGGCTCGCAACCTGCACCGAGCTAAGGCCGGCCACCTGCGCGGAGGTTAGCACAGCCACCTGCGAGGTTGGAAGCGCCACAATCTGGGACGTCAACAGAGAGGACAACTGCGTAGTCGAGAGTGCCTGAAAGTTTGTGGTTCCCAGCGCCAACACCTGAGCAGTGGTGAAGGCCTGCAAATCCGCCGTTTCCAACGCCATTGCCTGGAGGGTGCTCAGCGCGAGCAACTGGCTGGTCGTTAGCGCAACCGCCTGGGCCGTCGTGATTCCAGCAATTTGCTTTGACAAAAGGGCGCCAACTTGGGCCGTCGTCAGGGCTGCTAGCTGCGTTGTCAGAAGCGAGGCCACCTGAGTCGTCGACAGAGCGGAAACGCTCGCTGAGCTCAGTGCCCCCAGTTGGCTCGTCGAAAGGGCCCGCAAATCGGTCGTCTCAATGGCCGCCACTTGAACGCTGGTGAGAGCGCCCACCTGCACGGTTGTAAGAGATTCCATCTGTGCAGTTCCAAGCGCTGCGACGTCAGCGGTCTCCATTGCCGCCACCTGGCCCGCAGTGAGTGCCTGGATCTGGAGCGTCTGCAGCGCCTGCACCTCGGAAGTCGTCAATGCAGCGACTTGCCCGGTGCTCAACGCCTGAATCTGAGAAGTGCCCAGTGCTGCAATCTGCTCTGTGCCGAGCGAGGCAACGACGGCGGTGGAAAGCGCCCGGAGCTTTGTGGTTCCCACGGTGACCAACTGTGCGGTCGACAGGGCGCGGACTTCCTCTGTGGTCAAGGCCTGATACTGTACTGAAGTAAGCGCATCCAACTGACTGGACAGCAGCGACCGCACCGCCAGGGTCGAAAAGGCTGCCACCTGAAGGGTGGTGAGTGCAGAAATGCCTTGGGTGGCCAACGACGAGAGTTGGCTGGACGAGAGGGCTCGGACCGATGCTGTTGTCAGCCCAACGATCTGGTAGCTGCTGACTGACTGGATCTGACCAGCGGTCAGAACCTGCACCTGCATTGTGGAAAGCCCCCCAAACTGAGCAGAAGTGAGAGACGCGATGATTGACGTTCCCAAGGAGGCAACTCCGTCCGTCGCCAGACTCCTCACCTGGGAGGTGGTCAAAAGGGGCGCCTGCGTTGTAGAGAGAACGGCCAACTGAGCGGTTGTCAGCGTCGCAATCAAGGAGGTCGAAATGTCGGCCACCTGAGTAGTTTGGACGGTCGTGAAGTCGAATGGCATACAGTTGGGGTCTTAAAAGGTCTCTAAATCAGCGGGGGCGCGTCGGTCTGGAAGCTCATAAGCCCCAGCCCGACGCTTGCTCTGGGGTCTCTTTTTAAAATTTCGGCTATGGAGGCCTCATTGAAACTTGAGCAAGTTTAGTGCCACACTCCCACTGCCAGCCGGAAATTTTCTCGGTTTTTCTGAGCCATCGCAAGCAAGATGCACGGACCTCATAACCCTCTGATCCTCCGACGGGCATTTCGTACATGGGGGCCAACTCCGCGTGCCTGGCGCCTTTTTTACTGTACCAGCAACCTGGCGCAAAAGAGAGAGGTTCGGCTGGTGAAGCCCCTTAGGAAGCAAACTGCCGCGCGCCCCCTGCGGTCTTCTCCATCGGCAAACCCAATATCTCGGGTTTTTTTGGAAAAACAGACAGTCGCAGAGCCGCAGGTCTTCTCTACAATTCTCAAGTTTGCTAAAGTCCGACACTTGATTCCATCCTCCCTGCGGCCAGTTGCGTCAGCCAGCTTTAGACTGGATTTTAGATTACATTTAATCTGATGCTCTCGCTTCACAGTCCTTCATGAGCAAACCCAGTCTATTTGTTGCCGGTCACACCGGCATGGTCGGTTCTGCCCTCCTTAGGGAGATGCTCCGCCGGGGCGAGTACGCGCCTTTGACCGCCACACGGGCCCAGCTCGACCTTCGGGATGCCTCCGCCACGCTTGCATTCCTGCAGCAACACCGGCCCGAGTGCGTCATTTTTGCAGCGGCCAAGGTGGGGGGCATTCACGCCAACTTCACCTACCCGGCGGATTTCCTGTACGACAATCTGGCGATGGCCACGAGCATCGTACAGGGCTGCCACCTGGCCGGAGTGAAGCGTCTTCTTTATCTAGGCAGTTCCTGCATCTACCCCAAGCTTGCGCCCCAACCCATCCCGGAAAGCGCCCTGCTCACCAGCGCCCTTGAGCCCACCAACGAGGCCTACGCCCTTGCCAAAATCGCCGGTCTCAAACTCTGCGCAGCTTACCGCAAACAGCACGGTGCCCTTTTTCACTCCGCGATGCCCACGAACCTTTACGGGCGCGGCGACAACTACCACCCGGAAAACTCCCACGTCATCCCCGGAATGCTCCATCGCTTCCATCTGGCCAAGGAAAGCGGCCAGCCCGAGGTCCACATCTGGGGGACGGGTACCCCTCGGCGCGAGTTTCTCTACGTGGACGACCTGGCCTCTGCCTGTTTTCACCTCCTCCAGCTCAGCGATCCTCCCGACTGGGTCAACATGGGGTCGGGTTCAGACCTCTCCATTTTGGAACTGGCGCAAGCTGTTTCCCGGACGGTTGGTTATCAGGGCGCGATCCGGACCGACCCCTCGAAGCCGGACGGCACCCTGCGCAAGTTGATGGACTCCTCCCTGCTCCGCTCTACAGGCTGGGCGCCAACAGTCGGCCTCGAAGAGGGCCTCGCCCTCGCCTATGCTGACTACCTGGCCGCGCGGGAGGCAGGTAGCTTGCGCACCATTTGACCCTGCCCGTTCCGGGCATAGGATACGCGTGGCGCATTGCGCGCCCTCCGCCTCAAAACATTCCCCACACCCTTCCTTGGTCCCCCTCTCAGGGCACAGCTGACAGACACTGCGCCCACCCCATTTACATCCCATGAAAGTCGCACTTATTACCGGAATCACGGGCCAGGACGGCTCCTACCTTGCAGAACAGCTTTTGGAAAAAGGCTACATCGTCCACGGAATGGTGCGCCGCAGTTCCTCGTTCAATACCGGGCGGATTGACCATCTCTACGACAACCCGGAAATTCACGGGTCAAAGCTCTTCCTCCACTACGGGGACCTGACCGACTCGAGCAATCTCAACCGCATTCTAGAAAGAACGGCCCCGGACGAGGTCTACAACCTCGCCGCCCAAAGCCATGTGAAGGTTTCCTTTGACGTGCCCGAATACACCTCGGAGGTCGACGCACTGGGAACGCTCCGCTTCCTCGACGCGATCAAGGAAGTCGGGCTCCGGGACAAGACCCGCTTTTACCAAGCCTCCACCAGTGAGCTCTACGGCAAGGTCCAGGCCGTGCCACAGGACGAGACGACCCCCTTTTACCCCCGCTCCCCCTACGGCGTGGCCAAAATCTACGGCTACTGGATGGTGGTCAACTACCGGGAAGCCTATGGTATCCACGCCTCCAACGGGATTCTCTTCAACCACGAGTCTCCCCGGCGCGGCCACACCTTTGTGACCCGCAAGATCACCATCGCCGCCGCGCGCATCCGCCGGGGCGAACAGAACAACCTCTCCCTTGGCAACCTCAACGCCAAGCGCGACTGGGGCTACGCCCCCGAATACACCGAGGGTATGTGGCGCATGCTCCAGCAGGACGTGCCGGACGACTACGTCCTAGCCACCAACGAAACCCGGACGGTGCGCGAATTTGTACAACTCGCCTTCGAGCATGTCGGCATCCCACTGCGCTTTGAGGGCGAAGGGGAAAAAGAGGTCGGGATCGACACCACCACCGGACGGGTGCTGGTTTCCGTGGATCCTCGCTACTACCGGCCCACGGAGGTCGAGCTCCTCATAGGCAATCCCGCAAAGGCGGCCGCCAAGCTCGGTTGGGTACCGCAGACGAAGTTCACGGATCTGGTGCGGATCATGGCTGTTGCGGATCTCGAAGGAACGGGCAGCAAGTAGCCAAAGCAGCAAAGCGCGCTCAGAATTGAAGCAAGCGAGCGCCGGGGCAGTCCTCCGCCGTCCCCCTGCCCAAAAACTCCGCCGCAGGCAACCGGACTGCCTGCGGCGCTGAAAGACGGTGCGCGTCGTCTTACTTTACGACACACTGCTCCAGATGGGGGCGCAGGCGGGCTTCCTCCAGTCCCTTGCCGATGAAGACCAACTGGCTGCTGCGGGCCTCGTCTTTCTCCCAGAGCCTGTCCCACAGCAGGGTGAACCGGTTGTTGACGCCGTGGAACACCGCGCGGCGGGGGTTCCCCTTGATCCACAGGAAGCCCTTGGAGCGGTAGATCTTCTCCCTGTCGGAAAGCTCCTGGACGAAAAGCTCCAGCGCTTCGACGCTGAAAGGGCGCTCGAATTCAAAGGAGATGGAGTTGATTTCGTGGTGGTGACGCTGGCTGAGCTCGTCCAGAAACTTTGGGTCGACCGTCAACTTCTGGTCCACGTCAAAGGCGTGCATGTCCAGCAACTCCTTGAGGTTCACCTCGGACTGGCTGGTGCGGAAGATGGTGGCGTGCGGGTTGAGTTCCCTGATTTTCGCCTCAGCCTCCAGCAACGCCGGCTCCTCGACCAGATCGGTCTTGTTGAGTAGCAAAAAGTCGGCCATCCGGACCTGCTCGACGGCTGTCTCCGTCTCGGCCAGCTGCTTCTGGATCTGCTCGGCGTCCACCACGGTGATGATCGAATCCATCCGCACCAACTGTTGGAGTTGGGGGATGTTGAGAAATGTCTGAGCAATGGGGCCGGGCTCGGCGATCCCGGTCGTCTCGATGAGCAGATAGTCGAAGCCACCCTTTTTGAGCAGATTCTGAACGCCCCGGACCAGATCCTTGCGGACGGTACAACACAGGCAGCCGTTGCTCATCTCGACAATTTCCTCCTGTTGCCGCTCGACCAACTGGCCATCTACGCCAATTTTGCCTACCTCGTTGATGATCACGGCAAATTTGTACCCGTGCTGCTGCTTGAGAATGTAGTTGAGCAAGGTGGTCTTCCCCGCTCCGAGGAAACCGGTGAGAATGCTGACTGGGATGGGTTTCTGCTGAGTCATAGTGTTTGCCTAGGTTTGCCCGAGCGCGCCCAAAACCGCAAGACCGGCGCGGACGCTCGGAAGGAAGCGGGGCAAAAAGCTCGCTGTAAATTTCAGGATTCGCCGGAAGTGGAAGTCTCATGCAGACTAGGGTTGTGATCAAATTTATTGGAAGCGTGTACGAGAGGCTGCGCCGCAGTCCGAAGCGTGTCGTTTTCCCGGAGGGCACCGAGCCCCGGGTGCAGAAAGCCGCGGCGCGTTTTGTGAAGCTGGGGTTGGGAACGCCTATCCTGCTCGGCCCGCGCGCCGCCATCACGGAGGTGGCGGAGCGGGAACAGGTCAACCTCGAGCACGTGGGGGTCATTGATCCCGCCCAGGCCGAGGATCTGCCGCACTTTTGCGAGCGCCTCGAAAAGCTCAAACGCTACCGCGACCTTGGCCCGGCCATGTCCGAGTCCATCATGATCAAGCCCAACTACTTCGGGGCCATGATGGTGCAGTACGGCCATGCCGACGCCATCGTTACCGGCGCCGGCGAGGAGGCCTCCAGCAGTCTGCGCCCCCTCCTCCAGCTCATCAGCCCCCTGCCCCACCTCAAAAGCGTCTCCTCCTGCATGGCGCTGGACCTCTCCAACAAACGGTACGGTGAACGGGGCGTGATGTTTTTCGCGGATTGCGCGGTCATCCCAGAGCCCACGGTCGACCAGCTGGCCGACATCGCCGTGGAGACGGGCCTGACCTGCCGCCTGCTCACGGGGATGAAGCCCCGCATCGCCATGCTCTCCTTCACCACCCACAGCAGCGGCCGCCTCCCCGGGCCCGCCAAGGTGGCGGCCGCCGCCGCACTCGCCCGCCAGCGGGCCAGCCAGCGGGGCGTGGAAATGGAAATCGACGGCGAAATGCAGGCAGACACCGCCATCCTCCCCGAACTGGGCAGAAAAAAAGCCCCGCACAGCCTGGTGGCTGGGCGCGCCAACGTTCTCATTTTCCCGGACCTCGCCAGCAGCAACATCGCGGTGAAGCTCGTCCAGTATCTGGCCGGAGCGGAAACCTACGGCCAGCTGCTGCTGGGCCTCGGCCGGCCCTGCGCTGACCTTTCGCGGGGCGCCACCGAGGACAGCATCCTTGGGGTTGCGGCCATTGTGGGCCTCACGGCCCTGGAAAACAGAAAACCCAACGCCCAAGCCAGCACATGAACACCGTGACTCCGCGGATTTTTGTCGCAGCCACCGAACAAAACGACGGCAAGACCACCACCAGCCTGGGCCTCTTCGCCGCCTTGCGCAAACGGCTCGGACGCATCGGCTACATCAAGCCCGTCGGGCAGCGCTTCGTCACCATTGACGGCATGAACATCGACGAGGATTCGGTGCTCATCGACCAGACCTACAAGGTGCACACGCCCCTGGAGGCGATGAGCCCCATCGCGGTCGAGCCGGACTTCACACGCAAATACATCGAGGAGGCCCACCACGAATCGCTGGTGCGCCGCATCCGCCACTCCTTCGACCGGGCCGCCTGGGAAAAGGACTTCGTCATCATCGAGGGCAGCGGCCATGCCGGGGTGGGGTCGGTCTTTGACCTCTCCAATGCCAGTGTCGCGCGTCTGCTCCACAGCAAAGTCATCCTGGTCACCCGCGGGGGCATCGGCCGCCCCGTCGACGAGATTGCGCTCAACAAGGCGCTTTTCCAACAGGAAGGGGTCGAGGTCATCGGCGCCATCATCAACAAGGTGCTGCCCTCCAAGTTTGAAATGGTCCGCGAGTTTGCAGGTCGCGGCCTGGCCAGATTGGGCGTGGAACTGCTCGGCTGCATCCCCGAAGACCCGGTGCTGGCCAAGCCAAACCTGGGCCAGATCTGCAAATCCATCCGGGGCAGGTTTCTGCACGGGGGAGAACGCTCCCGAAGGCAGGTTAAAAAGGTGGTCATTGGCGCCATGAGTACGGCACGTGTCACCGACTTCTTTGCCCCGGGCACGCTCATCATCAGCCCCGGCGACCGCGAGGACATCCTGCTGGCGGCCCTCACCACCGTCGACCGCAACGCCCCCGACAGCCACCGGCTCGCCGGACTGGTCCTTTCGGGGGATGTGCTTCCCGACGCCCCCGTGCTGGAGCTGCTGCGCAACTCACACCTCCCCGTCATTAGCTCGCCATTAGACAGTTATGATGTTGCAAGCAACATCCACTCCATGACCATCAAGACCCTTCCAGGCGACGTGGAGAAGATAGACAAAATCCAGACGATGATCGAGAAAGGTGTCTCCGTGGACCGCCTGCTGGAGAAGATCGGGATCCACACGCCATAGGGAAAGCGCTGCTGTCCAAGAGCGTTGCCGTGGGCTGCGAGTAAAGCTGCACCTTCGTTGCGGCCGAACTTCCCCACGCCAGCGCCCTGCAAACGAGACTCGTCGCGCGAGCGTGGCAGGCGAACCACCCGATGCCTTGGGAATACAGCAACCGGCGGTCTCGCCTTGCGCACGCCGCTTGGGGGGCGTCTTACGCCCCGCAGCAAGGGGCCCCCGTTGACAGCCCATGGCACCGCCACGGGGCTGCATGCCATGGATCCAGCCCTTGGAGGAGCGATCTCAAACGCCCTCGCAGCATTCATCGCTTGAAGCGCGATTCTCATTTTTGACACAAGAGGCCCGTCTGGCGGTTGGCTTTGCGGCGTTTATCGGAAACGGAATGCTTCCTGCTCAGATACAAGGAATGAGCTCTTTCTCCCTGTCTCACCGGGCGTTCAACCCCGACAGTTCGCCCTTGGCCCATCTGGATTCGGCCGCTTTTTTGACACGGCGCGACTTTCTCACCCGCAACTGCATAGGATTCGGCGGGCTGAGCCTCGCTGCTCTTTTTGGAATCAACCCCTTTGACCTCAACGCCGCAACAGGGGCGGCAGGCCCGTTGGCGCCGAAGGCCCC
>CANJYI010000095.1 GCA_947478975.1 Chthoniobacteraceae bacterium | reverse complement strand
CGCCATGACACCCAACCTCCCCTCCCTCGCCGCAGGTGCCCTGTTTCTGGCCGCCGCCACCCGCGCGCTGTGTGCGGTCCAGACGGGCAGCGACGGGTCGGACTTTTTTGAGAAGCAGGTCCGCCCCATCCTGGTGGAACGCTGCTACGACTGCCATAGCGCCGAGACAAAAACAAAGGGCGGTCTCTTGCTGGACACCCGGGAGGGCACCCTCAAAGGGGGCGACTCCGGAGCCGTTCTCGCCGCCGGTGACCCAGACAAGAGCCTGCTCATCGAGGCCGTCAGGTACAAAAACCACGACCTCCAGATGCCCCCAAAAAAGCGTCTCTCCGACACGGAGATCCGGACGCTGGAGACCTGGGTCAAAATGGGGGCGCCCGACCCGCGGACCGGTCCGGTTACAGCGAAGGCGGGCAGGGTCATTGATGTGAAGGAGGGGCGCAAGTTCTGGAGTTTTGCGCCCCTGTCGCGCAGCCAGCCGCCCGCCGGACCCGGAACCGAAACCCCCATCGATGCCTTTGTGCAGGCAAAGCTCCGCGAGCAGCGCCTCCCCTCGGCCCCGCCCGCCGACAAGCGCACGCTTCTCAGACGCGCCACCTTCGACCTGACCGGCCTGCCTCCCACCCCGCAGGAAATGGAGGTGTTCGTGGCCGACACCTCGCCGGAGGCCTTCCAGCGCGTGATCGAGACGCTCCTCGCCTCTCCCCAATACGGCGAGCGCTGGGGCCGCCACTGGCTCGACGTGGTTCGCTACGCGGATTCCAACGGGATGGATGAGAACGTGGCCTTCGGTCATGCGTGGCGCTACCGCGACTACGTCGTGCGCGCCTTCAACGAAGACAAGCCGTTCAACGAGTTTCTTATCGAACAAATCGCCGGGGACCTCCTCCCCCGAGGGGAGGAGTCCCTCGTCGCCACCGGCTTTCTCGCACTGGGCGCCCGGGTGCTGGCCGAGCCGGATGTGCAAAAGCTGGAGATGGACATCATCGACGAGCAGATCGACACCCTCGGCAAAGCCTTCCTCGGATTGACGCTCGGCTGCGTGCGCTGTCATGACCACAAGTTCGACCCGATTTCGCAGGACGACTACTATGGACTCGCGGCGATCTTCCGGAGCACCCGCAGCCTGTCCCAGGAAAAGATGGGCGCGATCAAGTTCTGGTACGAACACTCGCTCGCAACCCCCGCCCAGCGGGAGACGAAGAAACAGACGGACGAGGTCCTTAAGGAAAAGCAGGCGCAGGTGGCGTCCTTTCTTTCCAACGCGCGCAGCGCAGTGAAGCGCAAGACGGAAACTCTCGCGGCGGATTACCTGGCCGCGGCCTCCCAGCTCAGTGCGGACGCGCAACTCAAAGACGCCACGGCCGCGGCTAAGCCGTACGGTTTGCGTGCGGAGATCCTCCTGTCCTGCCGCAAGCACCTCGAGGGCCAGCGTGAACACCCGCTGTTTCAGGAATGGTGGTCGCTCTTTCCTAAGCGGGATCCCCAGTCTGTGCGCAGCCACTACGCGCCCCTCTTTGCCGAGGCGCTCAAAACCAAGACGGGGCCGGCATTTGCGGCGCTGGCCGATCCGAAGGGCTTTCTCGCCCTCCCGGTCAAGGACGCCGAGGTGCTCGACCCTCCCGCGCTCGAATCCCTCGCAGCGTTCCGCAAGGACATCGCACAAATCGAGGCCGACCGACCGGAACTGCCCGCGGCAATGGGGGTGGGCGAGGCCAGGATTTTGCAGACGCTTCCCGTGCACATCCGAGGCAGCCACCTCACCCTGGGCAAGCCCGTGGAGCGGGGCTTTCCCGAAGTGCTGCGGACCAGCTTCAGCAATCCGATCCTACCCGAGAAGCAAAGCGGGCGCCTGGAACTGGCCCGCTGGCTCGCCTCCAGCGAAAATCCGCTGACGGCGCGCGTGCTCGTCAACCGGGTGTGGAGGTGGCATTTCGGGCAGGGCATCGTCAGCACCACGGACAACTTCGGCACCATGGGCGCGAGACCCTCCCATCCGGAATTGCTCGACTGGCTGGCCCGCCGGTTTGTCGAATCCGGTTGGTCGATCAAGGACCTCCACCGGCAGATCATGCTTTCCGCGGTCTACCAGCAGAGCAGCAACCTGCCTGCCTTCCCCTCTGACAGGGAGGATCCGCGGTTGGTGGACCCCGAAAACAAGCTGCTCTGGCGCGCCCACATCCAGCGACTCGAGGCCGAGCAGATCCGCGACGCAATGCTGGCCACCAGCGAATGGCTCAGCCCCGAAATGGGCGGCAAGACGATCCCCCTGCGCAACCGGGAGTTTGTGTTCAACCACACCAGCAAGGACGCCACAACCTACGAAAGCCCGCGCCGCACCCTGTACCTGCCCATCATCCGCAACCACCTCTACGACATGCTCGAACAGTTCGATTATCCGGACCCGACCATGCCCACAGGCAGCCGGAACAGCACGGTAATCGCACCGCAGGCACTCCTCATGATGAACGCGCCGATCGTTCTCGAGGCCAGCAAGCGCCTGGCGCAACGCCTGGCCAGACTTCCCTCCCCGGAGGACCGAGTCGACCAGGCCTACGCGCTCCTGTACGGCAGGCCGCCGCAACCCGAGGAATTCCGGGATGCCCTGCGCTGCGTGGAGGAGTTTGCGCAGACCGAAAAACCCGAACGCGCCTGGGCCCTTTTCTGCCACGCGCTGTATGCCGCCAACGAGTTCGTCTATCTGAGGTAACCGTTCATGAACCCCCTTCCCCCATTTCAGCCGCTGTCCCGCCGCTCACTGCTTGAACGCAGCGCGGGCGGGTTCGGTTACGTTGCGCTCCAGGCCCTGCTCGCCGGGGAGTCCGTCCGCGCCGCCTCCACAAACCCTCTGTCGCCCCGCACCGTGCCGTTTCCAGCGCGGGCCAAACGGGTGGTCTTCCTTTTCATGAAGGGCGGCCCGAGCCACGTGGACACGTTCGACCCCAAGCCCCTCCTCCAGCGGGACGACGGCAAGCCCTATCCCTTTGCACAGCCCCGCGTGCAGTTCGCTGCGACCGGCAAGCTTTTGAAATCGCCTTGGAGCTTCAAGCAGCACGGCGAAAGCGGCCTGCCCGTCAGCGAACTGTTCCCGAACGTGGCCCGACACGTGGACGAGCTTTGCGTGCTGCGCTCCCTCCACGGCACCAACACCGCCCACGGCGGCGCCTGCCTCAAGCTCCACACCGGCAGCGACACGCAGGTGCGCCCCAGCATGGGCTCCTGGCTGATGTACGGCCTCGGCACTGAAAACCAGAACCTGCCTGGGTTCATCACCATCTGCCCGACCTTTGCCCACGGCGGAGTCAACAACTGGGGCGCTGCGTTCCTCCCCGCGCACTGCCAGGGCACCCCGATCGGCAACGCCAGCATTCCCTCCGACCAGGCGCTGGTGCAGCACATCGTCAACACCCAGACCGCCGGCGCCGTCCAGCGCAAGCAACTGGATTTTCTCGCGAGCCTCAACCGCGGCCACCAGGAACTCTCCGGCCCGGACCTCGCGCTCGAGGGGCGCATCAACTCGTTTGAACTGGCCTACCGGATGCAGAGCACCATGCCCGAGGCCCAGGATTTAAGTGGGGAAAGCGAGGCCACCAAAAGCCTGTACGGCATGGACCAGCCCATCACCTCCAACTTCGGCCGCCAATGCCTCATGGCCCGACGCTTCCTCGAGCGCGGCGTGCGCTTTGTGCAGGTCACCCACAGCGACGGTGAGGTGCAGTGGGACCAGCACGGCAACCTGTTCAAGGCCCACACCAAAAACGCGCTCGAGGTCGACAAGCCCATCTCCGGCCTGCTCTCCGACCTCAAACAGCGCGGACTCCTCGAGGACACCCTGGTTATCTGGGGCGGCGAGTTCGGGCGCACCCCGACAGCACAGGGCACCGACGGCAGGGACCACAACCCATACGGCTTCTCCATGTGGCTCGCCGGCGGCGGCGTCAAGAAAGGCGTCGCCTACGGAAGCACGGACGACTACGGATATTTCGCGCAGGAGGACAAGGTGCACATCCATGATCTGCACGCCACCATCCTGCACCTGCTGGGCCTCGACCACGAAAAGCTCACCCATCGCTACGCGGGCCGCGACTTTCGGCTCACGGACGTGAGCGGGCACGTCGTAAAAGAGATCCTCGCCTGAGCGGGAACGCCCGCCCCGCCCGCCCAGCCCCCTCGATGAGCACCCCCCACCCAACCACGCCCCCCCCGGCAACCTCCCTTCGGGAGAGCCCGCGTTCGTCCTCATGGAAATGGTGGGTCACCGGCCTGCTCCTGCTCGCCACGATGATCAACTACATGGACCGGGTGACGCTTTCGGGCGCCTCGGTCCGCGTCACTAGCGAGCTGGGGCTCAGCGAGCTGCAGTACGGCCATTTGGAATTGGGGTTCGGCTGGGCATTTGCCGCCGGCTCGCTGGTGTTCGGCTTTCTCGCCGACCGCATCCGCGTTTACTACCTCTACCCCGCCGTGCTCCTGGCCTGGTCGCTCATGGGGATAGCGTCGGGGTGGGCGCGCGGGTTTGAGGGGCTGCTTCTCTTCCGTTGCCTGCTGGGTTTTTTCGAGGCCGGCCACTGGCCCTGCGCGCTCAAAACCACCTTTGCGCTGCTGAGTGACAAGGACCGGACCATGGGCAACAGCGTGCTCCAAAGCGGCGCCTCGCTTGGGGCCGTGCTCACCCCCCAAATCCTGAGAATGCTGATGACTGACCAGCCCGGTTCGTGGCGCAATGCCTTTGTGGCGGTTGGCGCAGTGGGGCTGCTTTGGGTGGTGCTCTGGTTTGCATGCCTCCGGCCCAGGGACCTCGATGCCCCCGCTGCTGCACCTGCCACCTCCGCCGGGCAGGACAAGCCGGACGGCCTTGCCGCCATCCTTGTCAGCGGCCGTTTCTGGGCGGTGGCCCTGCTCATCATGGGCGCGCAGACCGTCTGGCATATTTACCGGGTTTGGTTGATGAAGTTCCTCGTCACCGGCCGCGGCTACGAACAGCAGGAGGCGCTTAACTTCAATTCGATCTACTTTCTCGCCACGGACATCGGCTGCCTTTTGGCGGGCGCCGTTTCGCTGTGGCTGGTGCGCCGTTGGGGTGCCTCCGCCCATGGCGCCAAGCGGACCGTCTACACGGGTGCCTGCCTGCTCACTTCCCTGAGCGTCCTGCTTCCCTGGATGGACAAGGGCTGGCCGCTGATGATTTTGCTGCTCCTTATCGGGGCGGGCGCGCTTGCCCTGTTTCCCTGCTACTACAGTTTTGTCCAAGAGCTTTCCTCAGCACATGTCGGCAAGCTTACCGGACTGCTGAGCCTCTGGGTGTGGAGCGTCACCTCCCCCCTGCACAGCGCCTTTGGACTGCTCGTCGACCGCACACACAGCTACGACTCCGGGCTGCTCGTGGCAGGTTTGGCTCCCTGGCTGGGGGTCTTCGCCCTAAAACTTTTTTGGCCGCAATCCAAAGTGCCGGCCCTGTCCACCACCCGATAACACCATGCTCACCGACGCTTCACGTCTCCGGGATTTCCCGGCCCTGACCAACCAGACCTACCTCAACACAGCCGCCGAAAGCATTCCGCCCCTCTGCACGGGCGCCGCCATCGAGGCCTATTGGCAGGACAAACTCCGCGGCATGCTGGGACGCGACGGCCACTTCGCCCAGGTCGAGGCCTGCCGCGAAATCAGCGCCCGCATGCTGGGACTCCTCCCCTCGGAGGTGTCCTTCTGCTCCTGCACTTCCGAGGCCTACAACCTCCTGGCCACCGCCCTGCAACTGGGCACGGAGGACGAAGTGGTCGTCACCGACCTCGACTTCCCCGCGGGCGTCTCGCCCTGGCTTCGCGCGGCGAACCCGCCCCGCTTGAAGCTCTGGAAGGCGGTCGAAGGCGCGCTAGATCCGGCCGACCTTGTGCCGCTGCTCAACGAGCGCACCCGGCTGGTCCAGGTCTCGCTGGTCAGCTTCTACAACGGACACCGCATTGCGTGGCAGACCTTCCGGGAGACGGTGCGCCGACTGGCCCCCAACGCGCTCATCTCGGCGGACATCACCCAGGCCATCGGGAGGGTCGTGCTCGACTGTCAGGACGCGGACATCCTCATTTCCAGCACCCACAAGTGGACGCTGGCCATCCACGGCGGCTGCATCATCGGCGTCCCTGCGGCGGGCGCCGAGCGCCTCACCACGCGTGCGGGCGGGTGGCTCCATTTAAAGAACGCGTTCGACTCCGACCGCTTCGAGCGCGCCGACACCCGCACCGGCGCGGCGAGCTTCTCGGTGGGCATGCCCAACTTCGTCGCACTCTACGCGCTCAACGCCTCCCTGCGTTACCTCGACCAAATCGGGATCCCCGCCATCGCCGCACACGCAGACCCGCTGGTGGCCGCTGCCGAGGCCGGCATCCGCGCGCTCGGCATCCAGCCGCTTTGCCGCTGGAACGGCACCGGCATCGTCGCCTTCACGCACCCCCGGAGTGTGGAAATCCACGCCGCACTCGAAAGCCGGAACATCCACGTGATGCACAACGCAGGGCGCATCCGTATCGCGGTGCACGGCTACAACACGGCGGCTGACATCCACCGTTTCCTCGAGGTCCTCGGCGAGCTGCTCTAAGGGCCACATCACACCGCGTCCCTCCTGCCATGAGTGCCTTGAACGACACCCTTGCCGACCTGATCCGCCTCAACACAGTCAACCCCGCCTACGGCGACGGGGGCACCGAGGCGAACGCCATCCCCCTGCTCCGCGGTTTCTTCCGCCAACGCGGGATTGAAACAACGGAGCAGGAAGTTTTCCCGGGCCGCCACAACCTGCTGGCGCGGCTCCCGGGCCGGACCCAGCGGCGGCTCGTGCTCGAGGCACACACCGACACGGTCTCCATCAAGGGCATGACCATCCCGCCTTTTGAACCCGCGGTGCGCGAAGGGCGCATGTACGGCAGGGGCGCGGTGGACGACAAGGCCGGTCTGGCGGCCATGCTCCACGCGGTGGCCTCCATTCACGCCGATGGAATCACCCCTCCCTGCGAGGTGTTGTTGGCGGCCGTGGTGGACGAGGAATTCAGCTACAGGGGGGTCGTCAGGCTTTGCGAGGGCCTCAATGCCGACGCCGCGATCGTGGCCGAACCGACGGAGATGCGCGTGGTCATCGCCAGCAAGGGGGTTCTGCGCCTCCGCCTGCACACGCGCGGCAAGGCCGCCCACAGCGCAAAGCCGCACCTTGGAAACAACGCGATCTCGCACATGGCCCGGCTGGTCCTCGCCCTCGAAGAGGAACACCAGCGACTCGCCGGGGTGACCCATCCCCTGCTCGGTTCTCCGACGGTCAACGTCGGCGTCATCCAGGGCGGGGTGCAGGTCAACCTCGTGCCCGACCACTGCGCAATCGAACTGGACCGCCGGCTCCTCCCGGGGGAGGCCGCTTCGGGCGTTGTGGAGGGCTTCCAGAGGCTGCTCGAGAAACTCGCCCGCGAGCATCCGGGGTTTTCCGCGGAAATAGAGACGCCGGCCCTGCTGGTGGACGAGGCCCTCGACACGCCTGCTGCCGCAGCTGTTGTCACGACTGCGCAGCAGGTGTTGCGCACGCTCGGTTTGAATTCCGAGGTTTGCGGAGTCCCCTTCGGCAGCGATGCAAGCAAGCTCTCGCGCGCCGGCATCCCGACCATCCTCTTTGGCCCGGGAAGCATCGACCAGGCCCACTCGGTGGATGAATATGTCGAGCTGGACCAGGTGGCCCAGGCAGCCGCCTTCTACCGCGAATTCATCCTCAGTTTTTCCTAGCTCCCCCACGCAGTTGCTCCACCCTCCCCCACAAAAGCCCATGCACACAGCGCGCTCCATCAACCGCCGGACCTTCCTCCAAGCCTCCGCACTTTCAGTGCTCGCCACTTCGGGTTGCGTTTCGCTTCCCCGCCCCGCCCCCGGTTACATCGACGCCCACGTCCATGTCTGGACGCCCGACACCCAGCGCTATCCGCTCGCCGACGGTTTCCTCCGGGAGAAGGACATGATCCCCACAAGTTTCACGCCAACGGAGCTGTTCGCCAACTGCCGCTCCCAAGGTGTCTCGCGTATCGTTCTGATTCAGATGAGCTTTTACAAGTTCGACAACAGCTACATGCTGGACGTCATGGCCGCCGAACCCGGCACCTTCAGCGGCGTGGCAGTTGTCGACGAAACCAAGCCGGACGTGGTCTCCGACATGAAGGCCCTCGCCCTCCGCGGGGTCCGCGGCTTCCGGGTGCGCGCCAACCGCGAGCTAGCCGAGGCGTGGAAGAACTCTCCGGAAGTCCGAAAAATGTGGACCCACGCGGCGGATGCAGGGCTCGCCATCTGCCCCCTCGCCGATCCGGACGCCCTGCCCGCCATCCAGGCCATGTGCAAGGAATTCCCCAAGACCCGGGTGGTCCTCGACCACTTTGCGCGCATCGGCGTGAGCGGCACCGTCTCCCCGGAAGACATCGAACAGCTCAGCCGGCTTTCCGATTTCGAGAACACCTTCGTCAAGACGTCCGCCTTTTACGCGCTCGGCGCGAAGGCTCCGCCCTACGCCGATCTGGCGCCCATGATTCGCACACTCCACGCGGCCTACGGCGCGCGCCGGTTGATGTGGGCCAGCGACTGTCCGTACCAGGTGCAGCCGGGGCACCACTACGCGGATTCGATCGGTCTCATCCGGGACCGGCTGGATTTCCTCAACGCCGAAGACAAAGAGTGGCTCCTCCGCAAAACAGCGGAGCACGTATTCTTTGCATAAACGTATTACTCAGAAAAGGGTTACCCACTGAAAAAAGCGACGGACCGCAGTTCACCTTGGCCGCGAGTGGTCGCGGACTACCGACGGGCGCTTTCGGTGGCAGGCCGCAGGCAGCTCGGGCTTTTTGCCATCGAAGGTTTCCGTCTGCTCGAGCGCGCGCTGGCCTGTGGCACGCCTCT
>CANJYI010000094.1 GCA_947478975.1 Chthoniobacteraceae bacterium | reverse complement strand
GTTGCTTTCCGATCCCAAAGTGGAAGGGGGTGGGGGTGGCGACTGTGGCGGCGTCCACTGAGGCGATAAACTCTTCGAGCGATGCCGCGGCCCGCACCCCATGGGTACGCGCCACCTCCTGGGCTGCTGCTTGGTTTGCGTCGTAAACACAGCAAAATTCGCCCGGCGCGACCTCCGCCAAAATCCGGGCGTGCAGCCGGCCGATATGGCCGGTTCCAATGACACCAATTCGAAAAGACATTGGGGCAAGGGTGGACGGGAAACGGGCCGCTGCCAAGAGGAGGAATGCGGCACAATAAAAGACGCCAGTCCGGTGTTGCTGGAGCGCCTTGAATTCAGCCGCCCTTTACGACTTCTATCTCTGGAATTCGGTCTGAAATCGTGGAGTATAGAAGGGTGATCCATCGCAGGAAAAAATCATCGCTCAGAGGGGGCAGTAAAGCAGCGGCCGAGGGATCGGGGTGCACGGAGATTGTCCTTTTAGATCAGGTGCCCCTGCGGAAAAAGGCGGCGGCTGAATGCACCAAAGAGATGGCGAGACTCGAGCGGCTGAGGGCGGAGTGGGCGAGGTTTGAAAAGGAGGACCAGCCGCTGTTTGCGCGGTGGATGGCCCACCAGTTCGGGGAGTTGCTCACCCAGTTGCGCGAGGGTGAACAGGCGGTCCGGGAAAAAATGAATCTCATCGAGGAGGTGGAGCTCTTCGTGCTTATGGGCTACGCTCGAAACCACCGCGCGGCTTACAAAATGGCCATGGAGCGGAGGGCCGCTCCTCCCGATGAATCTGGCAACGGGGATGCGGATTGGAGAGAGGAGGAACCCGATCCTTTTGAGGGTTTTACTGGGGCAGGGCTGCACGGAGAGGACGAGGAATTGTTGTTCAACGAGTATCTCGAAATACATATGGACCTCTTTGCGGAGGACATCAGCAAGGCTGAGTACAAGCGGCTTTTTGCGAAGTTTAAGAAGGAAGTGCTCGGACAGACGCCTCCGCCCCCCCCAAAAAAAGGGGGCAAGCAAACGGCGGTTCCCAAGGCAGTAAAGGCTGAAAGCCCCGGCGTTTCGCGGCTCAAAGACATCTACCGTCAGTTGGTACGCCGCCTTCACCCGGACGCCCGCACTGATGCCAAGGACGGGGTGGGGGCGCTTTGGCACGAGGTGCAGGAGGCTTACGCAAAGGGGGATTTGGAGCGATTGGAGAGGCTTTTTGCGCTGAGCGAGGTGACTGCTGGGGGAGTCACGGGGACATCCTTGTCCCAAATGGGGGCGGCACTTCAGGAATTGCGGCGGTCCATTCAGGCGATGCTGCGGAGTTTGAGCGGGGCGAAAAAGGATATCGCTTGGAAGTTCAGCGAGGCGCCTGACCATTCGGCTTTGAAGGTCCGAATGGACCGGGATCTCCGTACAGAGCGCGCGAGACAGCTCTCGGTTCTGGCGGAAATGGATGACACGCTGGCTAGTTGGGAGCCGAAAGAGCGGCGCCCCAAGCCAAAGAGCCGCTCCCGCTGACAGGCCTAGCCCAGGGTCTCAAGAGCTTTGAGCAGGCGCTCGTGGATGTTGTCGAAGCCGCCGTTGGAGAAGACGGCGATCAAATCCCCCGGGCGTGCCTCTTTCTGCAAACGTAGAACGATTTCCTCCACGCCAGACTCGTAGTAGGCGGGCTTGCCCTGTGCGGCGATGTCGTTGACTACCTTTTGCGGGTCCAGTCGGTCGTTCTCCGGCAACTGTTCGAGCCTTGCGACCTTGGAGAGAATGACGGCGTCCGCCTTGCCAAGCGCCTCCGGCAGGGCCTGTTGAAAAACCGCCCTGCGGGTCGTATTGGAACGTGGTTCGAAGACGGCCCAGAGCCGGCGGCCCGGGTACTGGTGGCGCATCGCCTCGAGCGTGAGTCCCAGAGCCGTGGGGTGGTGCCCGAAGTCGTCCACCACGGTGACTCCATTGACGGTGCCCTTGACCTCCTGCCGGCGGGCGACTCCCTCAAAAGAGGCCAGCGCGCTTTGGATGACCTCGGGGGCGACCCCGTGGAATGTCGCGGCGGCGACAGCCATGGCGGCGTTGCGCACGTTGAATTCGCCCGGAATTTGGAGCTCCAACTCCAGATTCATAAAACTAAACCGGGCCCCACTTCCGTAGCGGGGGTTGAGGATCCTATGCGTTGCTGTCTCCGAAAAACCTACCGAGTAAACAGGGGTGCGTGCCGCCGTGGTCACGGCCAGTGCGTTGGGCTCGTCCGCGTTGACAAAGATCGCACCATTTTCGGGCACCAGCTGGACCAGCCGCCTGAAGCTGGTTTGAATCTCCTCAAGGCTGTTGAAGATGTCCGCATGGTCAAACTCGAGGTTGTTGATGACCACCACCTCCGGCAGGTAGTGCAAAAACTTGGACCGCTTGTCGAAAAACGCGGTGTCGTATTCGTCCCCCTCAAGCACCACGTGGGTGGAGGGGTGCAGCGAACAGCCCTGCCCCAGATTGCGGGCGATTCCCCCGATCAGGTAGGCAGGGGCCAGACCGGCGCATTGCAGAATCCAAGTCAGCAGCGAGGTGGTTGTGGTCTTGCCGTGTGTGCCCGAGATCACGGTATTGCGGCGGCCGCCAAGGAAAAACTGTTTGAGCGCCTCGGGCAGCGAAATGTAGCGCAGTCGCCGGTTGAGGACCGCCTCCAGCTCGGGGTTGCCCCGGGAAATGGCGTTTCCCACCACGATGAGGTCCGCGCCCTCAGGCAGGTTTCCCGCACAGTAGCCGCTAGAAAGAGCGATTCCGCGCTCCTCCAAAAAGGTACTCATGGGCGGGTAAACCGCCTGATCCGAGCCGGTGACGGTGTAGCCTTGAGCGCGGAGGGCGGCGGCGACAGCCCCCATGGCTGTGCCGCAAATGCCGATGAAATGAAGGTGGCGGAGGGTATTCTGCATAGTGTGCTGCGTCGGTGGTCTCCCACTAGGTTAGGGAAACAAGGCGGGAGCACAAAAAAAATGGAGCACGAAATGAGGCAGGGAGGGCGCCGCGGGGCGGATTTGCAAAAAAAGGGGGGCAAAACAAACCGAATAAGCCAAAGGAGAAGGGGGCGTAAGGGTTTTACCTAGCGCACCACCAGTGCACCTCCCACAGGGTCTCCCAGCAGCTTGTCTGCAGGGCCCCGCCTTCCAGCCCCTCCCCCTACCATATCAAAAACCAGAAGGACGAGCCCGTATGCTTACCATTTCTGCCTCTCATAGCCCTGGAACGGGCAAAGGATCCCAGTTTTGCGACGGCCACACCCGCCGCGATTTCCTGCGCATCGGCGGTCTTGCCCTCGGCGGCGCCTCGCTGCCGCAGTTGCTAGCGGCCCAAGCTGGCGGGGCTGCAGCCGGCGCAGTTGGGAACGCCAAGTCGGTGATCATGATTTTTCTTCCCGGCGGACCCTCTCACCAAGACATCTTTGACTTAAAACCGGACGCACCCTCAGAGGTCCGGGGCGAATTCAACCCGATTTCGACCAACGTGGACGGGATTCGGATTACCGAACTGCTCCCCAAACTGGCCACCCGGATGGACCGGTGCACTCTGATTCGTTCGATGGTGGATTGTGACAGCAGGCACGACGCGTTCCAATGTCTGACCGGGCGTCCTTTCGCCAACCAGCCTCCCGGAGGGTGGCCCGCATTCGGCTCCATCGTCTCCAGTTTACAGGGGCAGCGGACCGAACAGTTGCCCGCGTTTGTGGGCCTGGCTCCCAAGATGGGGCACATGCCTTGGGCGCGCTGCGGGGAACCCGGATTTCTCGGAGTCAGGCACGCCCCCTTTGAGCCGAACAAGGGCGGTGCAGGGGAGGACATGACCCTCAACGGAGTCAGTCTGGAACGGCTCGCAGACAGGCGCTCACTTTTGCAGGGGTTCGACCGGTTCCGGCGCGAGGTGGACGCCTCGGGCATCATGGGTGGGCTGGATGTGTTCAACCAGCAGGCCTTTGGGGTACTGACCTCCAGCAAGCTGGTCGATGCACTGGACGTGTCCAAGGAGGACGCCCGTTGGCTAGAGCGTTACGGCAAGGGCGATGCTAAAAACCGGGATGACGGTGGCCCCAAGCTGATGACCCACTTTCTCGCGGCCCGCCGTCTGGTGGAAGCCGGCGCCCGGGTGGTGACGGTGGCGTTTAGCCGCTGGGACCATCACGGGGAGAACTTTGCGGCGCTCCGCCAGGATTTGCCGCTGTTGGACCAGGGACTGACTGCGCTTTTGGATGATTTGCGGGAGCGAGGGCTTGAAAAGGATGTGGCTGTGGTGGTGTGGGGTGAATTCGGACGCACCCCAGTGATCAACAAGAACGCAGGCCGCGACCACTGGCCGCGGGTTTCCTGCGCTCTGTTGGCGGGGGGGAGCTTCCGCCACGGACAACTCATCGGCGCCACCGACCGCACGGGCGGGGAGGCGACGGAGCGTCCGGTGAAGTTTGGTGAAGTTTTTGCGACTTTGTATCAGCACCTTGGGATCGACGCCTCGCGGGATACCGTCGCCGATCTGGGCGGGCGTCCTCAGTACCTGGTTGAGCCGGGTTGCATGCCTCTGCGGGAGCTTGTTTAAGCCTTTCGAACCTATGCTTAATATCCTTGGATCGCCCGGGAGGGCACTCTGTGACGGCGTTTCCCGCCGGGATTTTCTGCGCATCGGCGGGCTGGCAATGGGGGGGCTTTCCCTTCCCCAGTTACTTCGGGCGGAGGCGCTTTCGGGAACAGGGCGTTCCGCAAAGTCGGTGATCATGATCTACATGGCCGGCGCTCCGCCGCACCAGGATCTCTTCGATTTGAAGATGGACGCACCGCTGGAGTACCGCGGACCCTACAAGCCGATCTCCACCAACGTGCCCGGGATCCAGATTTCGGAGCACATGCCCTATTCGGCCAAGATCATGGACAAGCTCGTCCCGATTCGCTCGATGTACGGATCGGTCACGGGTGACCACGATTCGCACATCTGCTACACAGGGCGCAGCGCCAAGGGCGTGGTCATGCCCCCGGGCGGGTGGCCGTCGATGGGTTCGGTTATGAGCAGGATGCTGCCAGCTTCCAGCAAGGAAATGCCCCCCTTCGTCGGTCTGGCGCCCAAGGCGGGACATCCACCCTACGGCTCGCCCGGCCACCCCGGTTTTCTGGGACCGGCCTGCTCCGCATTCCGTCCCAACGGCGATGGGATGGGCGACATGACCCTCAACGGCATCACCAGCGACCGTCTGGACGACCGCCGGACTTTGCTCCAGAGCCTCGACCGACTGCGTCAGGAAGCGGACAAGAGCGGCCTGATGGAGGGGCTGGACGTTTTCAACCAGCGCGCCTTTGACGTGCTGACCTCCAGCAAGCTCATCGAGGCACTAGACCTTTCCAGGGAGTCGACCCAAGTGCGCGAACGCTACGGCAAGGGCGATACCAAAAATTACGGCGACGGGGCCCCCCGGAACAACGAACACTTTTTGATGGCGCGCCGCCTTGTGGAGGCGGGGGCCAGATGCGTGACGATGAACTACGGACGGTGGGATTTTCACGACCGCAACCATTCTGAACTGCTGACTCACCTGCCGCTGTTTGACCAAGGACTGAGCGCCCTGGTGGAGGACCTGCACGAGCGCGGCCTCGACAAGGATGTTGCCGTGGTGGCGTGGGGCGAATTTGGGCGCACCCCGCAGATTAATGCCACGGGCGGGCGCGACCACTGGCCCAGGGTCGGTTGCGCGGTGCTCGCGGGTGGGGGGTTCAAAACGGGTCAGGTCATCGGCGCTACGGACCGCCTTGGCGGCGAGCCTTCCGAGCGGCCTGTACACTTTGGCGAGGTTTTCGCCACGCTTTACCAGTGGCTCGGCATCGATTTGAACGTCGCAACGCTGCCCGACCTTTCCGGGCGGCCGCAGTATTTGGTGGATGGGTGGCAGCCCATGAAGGAGCTGGTCTGAGTCCCTGCCCGTAGAAATCTTCAGCCTTAAATCTCCCCCCTTGTGAGCAACTCCAAAAACTTACTTTCACCCCGTTCTTTCGCCCTCGCCGTCTCTGCCGCGCTTTGGTTTTGCGCTTCAGGTGGAGAGTCTCGGGGCGCAGCGGTGCAGGCTCCAACCGCTCTGGAATTTGAGTTTTCCAACCTTGGAAAGCCTGTCTCCGGAGAGGTGCTACTGCACGGAGCGGATGCCTCCAGGCAGCTCAACGTGGGGGCAAAGTTCTCCTCCGGCCCGATGCAAGATGTCACACGGCGGGTGCGCTATTCGGCGGAGCCCGCCGGTGTGGTGCAGGTGGACGAGGCGGGCCGTCTGAGCGTGCTTGGGGACGGGCCGGCGGTGGTGCGTGCGAAGGACGAGACCTCCGGTCTCCAGGCGGAGATGAAGGTCCGGGTGCAGGGGGCAAAGGAAACCCCGGCAGTGAGTTTCGCCAACCGGATCGTGCCGATCTTTACGAAGGCTTCGTGCAATTCCGGCGGTTGCCATGGAAAGTCCGGGGGCCAGAACGGTTTCAAGCTCTCGCTCCTTGGCTTTGAGCCGGAGGAGGATTACGACCACCTGGTGTTCGAGGCGCGGGGCCGGCGTCTGTTTCCTGCCGCCCCGGAAAACAGCCTCCTCCTTACCAAGGGGCTGGGGGTTTCGCCCCACGGAGGGGGCAAACGCCTTTCCCGTGATTCCGACGAATACCGTCTGTTGCTGCGCTGGATCCAGCAGGGGATGCCCTTTGGCACTGCATCGGATCCGAAATTGGAGGCAATCGAGGTCTACCCTAGGGCGCGGGTGATGGCGATGAAGGGGGAGCAGCAGCTCTCAGTGCTGGCCCGTTTCTCAGACGGCTCCCTGGAGGACGTCTCGCGCAGCGCGTTGTATGAACCCAACGAAAAGAGCATGGCAACGGTGGACGAGGAGGGGCGGGTCGTACTGGCCGACCTGCCGGGCGACGTGGCTGTGATGGTGCGCTACCAGGGCCTTTCCACTGTGTTTCAGGCGACCGTTCCGCTCGGCGCGCCGGTGGACAAGCTGCCCGAACCGCGCAACGCGATCGACAAGGCGGTGTTCGCCAAGCTCAAGTCCATGGGTATGCCGCCTTCGGAGCGCTCCGATGACGCGACCTTCCTGCGGCGGGTGAGCGTGGACATCGCCGGCCGGCTGCCGTCAGCCACGGAGGTTGTGGATTTTCTCGCGGACGCCAATCCTGCCAAGCGGGACGCCCTCATCGACCGGCTTCTTGAGAGTGATGAACACGCGGAGTATTTCGCTGGGAAATGGAGCGCGCTTTTGCGCAACAAGCGTACCAGGCCCCAGGATGCTCCGATGAACTTCGCCTTCCACGGTTGGCTGGTAGAGGCCTTCAAGAGCAACAAGCCTTACGACCAACTTGTGCGCGAGGTGCTGGCTGCAAGCGGTTCACCTTTGGAAAATCCGCCGGTGGCCTGGTACATGCAGGTCAAAGAACCGCAGCAGCAGTTGGAGGATTCTGCGCAGCTGTTTCTCGGCACCCGGCTCCAGTGTGCCCAATGCCACCATCATCCTTTTGAAAAGTGGAGTCAGGCGGACTATTACCGTTTCTCTGCCTTCTTTTCTCAGGTGGGCAGGAAGGGGACGGAGTTGGTCATGCACAAGCGCGGCGCCGCCACCGCCCTGAACAAAAAGAACAAGCAACCGGTCAAGCCCGCGGCCCTCGGTTCAGGCGACCTTGCCATCGCCCCCGAGGACGACCCTCGCATGGCGCTGGTGGATTGGATGCGCGCCCCCGGCAATCCCTTCTTTGCCAAGTCGCTCGCCAACCGCTACTGGAAGCACTTCTTCAACCGCGGACTGGTGGAGCCCGAGGACGACATGCGCGACACCAACCCGCCCTCCAACCCTGAGTTGCTAGAGGTGTTGTCCCAGCTGTTTGTTTCGAGCGGCTTCGACCAGCGCGCCTTGATCCGGGAAATCACCCGCTCGGCCACCTACCAGCTGAGCGCCTTGCCCAACGCCCACAACGGTTCCGACCGCCAAGGTTTTTCCCGCTACTATCCCAAGCGCCTACCCGCCGAGGTTCTTTTTGACGGCATCGGTCAGGTTACCCGCGTGCCTGGAACCTTTGCGGGGCTGCCGCAGGGGACCCGCGCGATCGGCCTCCCGGACAACAGTTTCAATGCGACGAGCTATTTCCTGACGGTGTTCGGTCGGCCGGAATCCTCCAGTGCCTGCGAGTGCGAGCGCACCCAGGATGCGAGCCTGGCGCAGGCCCTGCACCTTATTAACGCCAAGGACATCCAGAGCCGGCTTGTCGACGACAAGGGGGCGGCTGCCCAGTTGGGTGTGCACCCCAAGGGGGACGAGGCGGCAGTGCAGGAGCTCTACCTGGCCGCGCTCGGGCGCAAGCCCCTTGCGGAGGAAACCCAGTTGGCCCTGCGCCACATCACGCGCCCGCGCACTCCCGTGGATGGCCAGCCTCTGGAGATTCCCAAGCTCAAGCGCCAATCCTATGAGGACCTCATCTGGACTCTCCTGAACACCAAGGAGTTCTTGTTCAACCACTGATTTGGCTCGGTAAGGTGTGGAAGGTGGCGTTTGAAGATAAAACTATGAACAGCGTGTCATCGGTGTCGCTTCGGTCCGGACTGGCGGGAGCGGTCGTTCAATCCGGAAAATCGCTTGGGTTGGCGCTTCTCTGGACGGCCTCCTCTTTTTCGGCGGCCCTCGCGGCGGATCTGCCCTTGGTCCGCCTTGATTCCATCCTGCCAGCGGCCGCCCAGGTTGGGGCGGAGGTGGAAGTTCAGATTGCCGGGGTGGATCTGGAGGGCGTCGATGCCGCTTGGTTTTCCCATCCGGGCCTGAGCGCGAAGCTGGTGAAGGAAAAGGTTTTTGGCATCAAGGCCGAGCCCGGTGTCGCCGAGGGAGTTTACGACATGCGGCTCATCGGCAACAACGGCGTGTCAAATCCGCGCGCGATTTATGTCGGGCCGGGGACCACTGTGCCAAAGGCGGGGGAGTGTTCTCGCGAAAAACCGATGG
>CANJYI010000093.1 GCA_947478975.1 Chthoniobacteraceae bacterium | reverse complement strand
CTGCTGCAAGCAGGAGCTGCTCCTCGTGCTGGTTGGGGGCGTTTTTGTGATCGAGGCCACGTCGGTGCTCATCCAGCGGATCGTCTTCAAGGTGACAAAACGCTTTTACGGCGAGGGCAGACGCGTGTTTCGGATGTCACCGATCCACCACCATTTTGAACTCCAGGGGTGGCCGGAGAATGTGGTCATCGTCCGATTCTGGATCATGAGCATCCTCTTTGCACTGCTTGGCCTCGCGACCCTGAAACTGAGATGAACGCCGCCGCCTTCAATTCTCTACCAGTCGTCGTTTTGGGTGCCGGCGAAAGCGGCGTCGCGGCTGCCCTGCTGCTTGCCTCCGAAGGCGTCCCCGTGAGCGTTTTTGACGCAGCCTCCCGCGAGAAGCTGGCGGCCCGTGCGCAGGAGCTTGCCTCGGCGGGAATCCCCCTGAGCTGCGGCGCGGAGCCCGTGGCGGTCCCCGCACAGGCAAGGCTTGCCGTGCTCAGTCCCGGGATCTCCCCGGAAAGTGATTTGGTGCGGTTTTTCACGGGCGCCGGAGTGCCGTTGCTGGGCGAGCTGGAGTTTGCCTTCCAACGCTGCGCATGCCCGGTGGTGGCCATCACCGGAACCAACGGCAAGACGACCACCACCCAGCTGCTGGAAGTGATGTTCAATGGGGCGGGGGCGCCCACCAAGGCTTGTGGAAACATCAGCCCCGCGTTTTCGAGCTGTGTCGGAGAAAGCGCCGGACTGTCGCTCATGACGGTCGAGGTGTCCTCGTTCCAGCTGGAGACGATCTCGACCTTCCGGCCCAGAATCGCGGTGTGGCTCAACTTTGCCCCCGATCACCTCGACCGGTACCGCTCGCTGCAGGAATACCGCGCGGCGAAGATGCGGGTGTTTGAGAACCAGCAGGAGAACGACTGGGCCGTGGTCAACAAGCGCGACAATATTTCGGGGCTGCGTGCGAAAACACTCACCTTCAGCGCCTACGAAAGGGGCGGGGATTTCGAGTTGCTCGACGGTGTCATTCTGTTCCGGGGCGCACCGGTGCTCCGGATGGAGGACACGGAGCTCAGGGGCCTGCACAACGCGGAAAACCTCATGGCCGCACTGGCGGCTGGACATGCCTGGGGGCTCTCATGGGAGGCCATGCGCCCGCCGCTTTGCGGGTACCGCAGCCTGCCGCACAGGTGTGAGGTCGTCGCCACCCTCGACGGGGTCGAATACGTCAACGACTCCAAGGCGACCAACCTAGACGCGGTCGAAAAGGCCCTTCAAAGCGAGGAGCGCCCCGTGGTCTTGATCGCCGGCGGAAAGGACAAGGGTTTTGAGTTCGACTCGCTGACCGAGCTGGTGGCTGAACGTTGCCGGAGCGTCGTGCTCATTGGAGAAATGGCCGCGCGGATCCAGGCCCAGTGGGAGCACGCCCTTCCCTGCCACCGCGCCGCGACGCTCGCCGAGGCGGTCTCTTGTGCACGCGCCGTCGCCCTGGCCGGCGACGTAGTTTTGTTCAGTCCCGGCACCTCTTCCTTTGACATGTTCCGCAGTTACGCCGACCGAGGAAGCCAGTTCCGCGCACTTGTGCAGGGCCTTCCCAGCCGGCTCGACCCGCAGGAACTGCACGCACTTTCGTCCCGTTAAAACGCCCCAGACACTCCAACCGCCCCAACCACCGCCCCAGTCCGCCGCCCCATGAAAAAGTTCAAACTGCTGAGCCTGAAAAATCTGGTTCCCCAGTCCAAAGTCACGAAGCAACGCAAGCCCGCCACCCGGTTGGCGGCGCGCCTCACGCAGCCCGCTTACGACGACTACGAAGAAGAGCCCACCACGAAGCTTTCCACCGCGTTTGTGGTGGTGCTGGTGTTGCACCTCGTGGCCGTTGGGGGGATTTACGCCTTCCACAGCATCAAGGCCAAGCGTCGCGAGGCGGACGGTACCGCCATCACCGCGAGTGTGAACCCGCAGAAGGAAGCGGCGGCCAAGGCCGAGCCCGCTGCAAAGACCCCAGCAGCGGGTGCCCCAGCTGCGCCGGCAGCCTTGGCTCCGGCAGCCGCTCAGGCAGCCGCTGCGGTGGCCGCCAAGGCGGCAGTGGCGCAGGCGCTCGAAAAAGGTCCGGTCGGTCCGTCTGCAGTGGTGCCGCAGCCCGCGAAACCCGCGCACATGACGGCTGGGACAGCCGGCGCAGCGCAGGCTGGAGTCGCCGCAACGGCCAAGGCCCCGGCAGGTGTGCCCGCGCATGGAGCCTCCGGTGACGCAACGATGAAGACCTACACCGTCCAGAAGGGAGACAACCCCGTGGCGATCGCCAAACGGATGGGTGTGAACTACGACGAGTTGCTCAAACTAAACGGTGTTGACGATCCAAAGCGACTCAAGATCGGGCAGGTCCTGAAGCTGCCGGTGCGCACCAAGCCGACGGGAAACTAGGGGGCTCGGGCGCGGCCGACTCTGTTGCTGCGCGCGCGACTCAAGATCCAAACCCAGCCAACTGCCGATGAATCGCCGGAGTGTTTTAGTGCTGTTACTGGCCGTAGGCGGCTTGCTGGCCGTGGGAATTGTGATGCTGGCCAGCACCGGCGAGTTCGCAGAGGACGCCCACGGGAGGCCGTATTTCTTCCTGCACCATCAGCTTGGCTGGCTGGCGGTGGGCAGCATTGTGTGCTGGTGCGTTTCGCGGGTGGATTATCACTTTTGGATTAAGAATTGGCGCTGGCTCTACATTGGTGCCGTGGTGCTGCTGGTGCTGTGTTTTATTCCGCCCATCGGGGCGCGGATCAACGGCTCCTCGCGGTGGATTCGTCTGGGTTTTGGGACGTTTCAGCCCTCCGAACTTGGGAAGTTCGCGGCCGTCAGCATGCTGGCCTGGTGGTTTTCACGGGAGGAGCGGGTGGAGGGGCAAAAGCTGAAGGGGTTTGTGGTGCCCCTGGCACTCGTGAGCTTTCTGATGGGGCTCATCGTCCTGGAGGTAGACGTGGGTTCCACTGCGCTCATCGGCGCCACCACGCTGGTGATCATGATCGTGGCCGGCTCCCCTTGGAAGTTCGTGCTCCCTGTCATCGGGGCGGGAGTCGGGGTCATCGCCTCGGCGATCCTTCTGATGCCCGAGCGCATGGGCCGGTTTCTGGCCTTCCTGCATCCCGAGCGGTATCCCAAGGACGCCTACCAGACCGAGCAGGGTCTTATCGCGCTTGGCAGCGGTGGAATCTCGGGGCTCGGCCTTGGAAACGGACGGCAAAAGCTGCTTTACCTCCCCTTCGCACACACAGATTTCATTTTCCCCGTAATCGGCGAGGAACTTGGTCTGGCGGGAACCCTGGGCATTGTGCTGGCCTACATTCTTTTTATTCTCGGCGGGGTGACCATCGCGGTGAAGGCGCGCGACCGTGCGGGTCTGCTCTTCGGTATGGGCATCGTCATGATCATCGCGACCCAGGCTGCGGTGAACCTAGGCGTCACCACCCAGCTGCTCCCGAACAAGGGGCTACCACTTCCCTTCATTTCGTACGGCGGTTCCAACCTGCTTTTTTGCATGGCCTGCGTGGGCGTGCTTATCAACATCTACCGCCAGGGGTTGACCGAGCAGGAGGAGGAGCAAATGGAGCAGCTCGAACTGGTGCTGCAATCCGAGCGGAGGCCGGTGAGACTCTAGTATGAAGCGCTTTGCAATAGCTGCGGGCGGGACAGGCGGGCACCTCTTCCCGGGGTTGGCCGTCGCGGAAGTCCTCCATGCGTGGGGGCACCAGGTGCTGCTGCTGACGTCCGAAAAGCACATCGATGCCGTGGCGACCGAGGGGCGCTCCGAATTCCAAATTGCGCGCCTTCCCGGAATGGGGCTTCCCCGTGGGATCAACCTGGAAACCGTCAAGTTTCTGGCCCGCTTTGCCCGTGGAATCCTCCATTGCCGCCGGCTTTATGCCGAGTTCAAGCCGGCTGCCGTTCTGGGCATGGGCGGCTTTACCTCCATCGCCCCCATCCTGGCCGGGCGCTTGAGCGGCCTACCTGTCTTTGTACACGAATCCAATGCGATTCCCGGCAAGGCAAACCGCCTCAACGCCCGGTTGGCCGGCGGCTGGCTCGCGGGTTTTGAGGAGTGTGCCCGCCAGATTCCGTCGGTGCCCTGCACCGTCACGGGCACCCCGGTGCGCGGCGCCTTTCTGAAACATCCCTCCAAGGCGGAGGCCCTCCGAAAGTTCGGACTCTCGCCGGATCGCCGGACCGTGCTTGTCATGGGGGGAAGCCAGGGCGCCGCCGGCGTCAACATGGCCGTAATGGAGGCCGCCGCGAACCTGGCCTCCGCCGGATTCCAGTTTCTGCACATCACCGGCACGGCGGACGAGAAGTCCGTGGCTGCCTTCTACCAAAAGACGGGCATTCCCGCCTGGACCGCCGCCTTCCACCACGCGATGCAGGACGCCTACAGCGCCGCGGACATCGCTGTGGCGCGCTCCGGTGCGGCCAGCCTTACGGAGCTCTCCTTCTTCGGACTCCCTTCTATTCTGATTCCGTACCCTTTCGCAGCCGAAGACCATCAGACCTGTAACGCCAAGGTTTTCAGCAATGTCGGAGCGGCCCTCCTAATGCAGGAGCGGGACGCAACCGGCCCTTTTCTGGCGGCGGAGATCAAACGTATTTTGGAGGATCCCCAGGCGCTGGCCAAAATGACGGAGGCCTGTCGGGCACTGTACAAGAGTGATGCGGCGGAGCGGGTGGCGCGGGTTTTGTTGACCGCAGCAGAGGGGAGGGGAAACAAGTGACCGCGTTGTTTGCTAACGGGGCAAAAGGAGTGCCTGGCGAAAACAGCACCGAGGCGGGGGATCTGGGACGCTGGCTCGAAGGCGGGGCGCGTCGGATCCACCTCATTGGCGTGGCGGGTTCTGGAATGAGCGGCATTGCGGCCCTGCTGTTGGAACTGGGACATCACGTGAGCGGTTCGGACAAGGTCAGCACGGTGGAGGTTGAGCGACTGCGCACTGCCGGGTTGGATTTTTATTCGCCCTCGAATGCGGACGCGGCGGGTGCCTCAGAGCTGGTGGTCTACTCCTCGGCGATTCGCGCGGAGCATCCCGATTTCGCGGCGGCCACCGTTTTGAATGTCCGCCTTGTGCGCAGGGCCGAGGCGCTTGCCGCGATGCTGGGGACGCGCCGCGGGGTGGTGGTAGCGGGCATGCACGGAAAAACAACCACCTCGGCGATGGCGGCGCATGTGCTGCGCGCAGGGGGGCTGAATCCCTCCCACTATGTCGGGGCGGAGATTCCCGTCCTGGGAACCAATGCGCACTGGAATGCCGAGGGAGAGTGGTTCGTGGCCGAGGGCGACGAAAGCGACGGCACGCTGGCCCTGTACGAAACCGAACACTCCATCGTGCTCAATGTCGAGGAGGAGCACCTGGACTTTTACAAGGACATCGAGGCGATCGATGTCGTCTTCAGGAAACTCCTCGCACACACCCGCGGCAAGGTCTTCTTCTGTGCCGACGACTCTCACGCCACCCGGTTGTGTTCGGGCGAGGAGGGGGCGATTTCCTACGGGGAGCGGTCCACCGCTTTCTACCGGTTTGATGATCTCCATCTCAAGCCGTTCCAGAGCCATTTCCGGGTGGTCCGTGACGGTCACCCGCTCGGTGCAGTGACGTTGAACATCCCCGGGCGCCACAACGCGAGCAACGCAGTGAGCGTCGTCGCGCTTGCGACGGAACTGGGCGTCCCGTTTCCCGAGATAGCCCGCGCACTCGAAAGTTTCCGCGGTGCAAAACGGCGGTTTGAAATCAAGTACCGCTCTTCAAAGTACATGGTGGTGGACGACTACGGGCACCATCCCACCGAGGTGCGCGCGACCCTTGCCGCCGCACGCAACGCCGGGGCGGGCCGTCTTCTTGTCGTGTTTCAACCCCACCGCTACAGCCGCACAGCCGCACTCAAGGAGGAGTTCGGGCGCGCCTTTTCGGACGCTGCGGAAGTCTGGGTGACGGCGATCTATGCCGCGAGCGAACAGCCCATCGAAGGGGTCAGCGGAGAGCTGCTTGTTGAAGAGATTCGGCGCGACGGCCATCCCGCCGTCCACTACCAACCCGACCGCACAAGCCTCCTCCTTGAGGTCGGCAGAAGCCTGCGCCCGGGCGACTGTGTCCTGACCCTCGGCGCGGGAAACATTCACGAACAAGCGGCGAACCTTTCGCGCGACCTCGCGGTGCTCGAGTCGCTGCAGCAGGCCATGGGCCCGGGGGAGGCCCGTCTGTATGAGCCCCTTTCCAAGCACACCACCCTGCGCATCGGCGGGCCCGCCCAGTATTGGCTCGAGCCCGAGACGGAGGAAGGTTTTGCGCGAGTGGTTCGGCATTGCAATGCCGCCGGAGTGCCCCTTTTTGTGATCGGCCGCGGGTCCAACCTGCTGGTCCGCGACGGGGGAATCCGGGGCGTTGTCGTGTATCTGGGTCGGGGTGAGTTCAAGCACCTGGAAGTGCGCGGATCCCAGATCACGGCAGGCGCCGGGGTCCGGCAAAAGGAACTGGCGCTTGCGGCAAGGGATGCGGGGCTTGGCGGGTTTGAATGGTTCGAGGGGATTCCCGGCAACGTCGGTGGGGCGCTCCGCATGAACGCGGGCGCCATGGGCGCGGAGACCTTCGGCCAGGTGGTCAGCATGCGGTACGTCGACGGCGAGGGCGAATTTCACACGCGGACACCTGCCGAGATCGAGGTCCATTACCGGAGCGTCCCTTTCCTAAAGCAGAACTACGCGGTGTCTGCGACCTTCGCCGGGGAGGCGAGTGCTCCCGAACAGATTGAGCAGCGGCTTGAGGCGTCCATTCGGAAGCGGCGCACCTCCCAGCCGCGCGAGTCCAGTGCGGGCTGCATTTTCAAAAACCCTGCCGAGCTGCCCGCGGGACGGCTCATCGAGGAACTCGGGCTCAAGGGAAGCCGTTCCGGCGGGGCGAAGGTCTCGGAAGTGCACGGGAATTTTTTGGTCAACGAGCGGGATGCGACAGCGTGCCAGATGCTGGCGCTGATCGCCCAGGTGCAGGAGATGGCGTGGACAAAGCGCGGGATCCGCCTGGAGACAGAGGTTCAAATCGTCGGAGAAGAGAAGGTTGCATATGCTTGAGGGAGCGAAACACAACGAAGACCTGCGTGGCAGGCACATTGCAGTGCTCATGGGCGGGCCGGGATCCGAGCGTCCCGTTTCGCTGGCCTCCGGGGCGGGCGTGGCTGCGGCTTTGCGCAGTCTTGGGGCGGAGGTCTACGAGGTGGACGTGCGGGACGCCAACTTTGTGGTGCCGGCGGGCGTCGAACTGGCGTTCAACGTCATCCATGGGACCTTTGGCGAGGACGGCCAGGTCCAGCGGATCTTGGAGGCGCGGGGCATCGCTTACACGGGCGAGGGGGTGACCGGCAGCGAGTTGGCGATCGACAAGATTGCGACCAAACGGCGGCTGCTTGAGCACGGAGTGCCGACCGCGCCGTTCGAGGTTCTGCGGGCGGGCGAGTGGCCCACGCTCCCTCTGCCCTATGTGCTCAAGGCGCCCAAGGAGGGTTCCAGCGTGGGTGTCTATATCGTGCGGGAGGCTGCGGAGGTGGAGGCGCGCCTCGCCGAAGTGCGCGGCTACGCCGAAGAAATCCTGGTGGAGGCATTTGTCGCTGGCCGCGAATTGACGGTGGGGATTCTGGGAGAACGGCCGCTGCCTGTCGTGGAGATCTGCCCCAAGGAGGGCTTCTACGATTTTCAGAACAAGTACCCCTTTTTGAACCCGCAGGCCGCCGGCGCCGACCACTGGTGCCCAGCCCATCTGGAGGAGCATGTGGCCCGCGAGGTCCAGCAGGTAGCGCTCGCCGCCAACCGGGCGCTGGGGCTCGAGGTCTACTGCAGGGTCGACATTCTTTTGGATGCACAGAATCGACCGGTCGTGCTTGAGATAAATACAATTCCGGGTATGACGCAGGTCAGTCTTTTGCCCGAGGCAGCGGCCGCCGCAGGAGTATCGTACGCCGCCCTCTGTGCAGAGGTTATATCCCTTTCTGAACGAAGGCTTTCTCTCAAATGAGCTTCTTCTCCAGCCCCACCTCAAACCGCCGCATCAAACACGGCCGGGAAAAGCGTGCCGCCAACTTATTGGAGGTCAGTACCCGCCCGAACCGGGAGAACCGCCTGCAGATCAGGCGTAGCTTCTCCACCATCGTAAAAGTCGTCCTGCTGGTCGGCCTGATTGCGGGCGTCGCCTTGGGCGGACGCGGCATGGTCACACGCTTCGTGTGGGAAAACCCCGCCTATGCCCTTGCCGACATCCGCGTGTCCACGGACGGACTGCTCACCCGGGTCCAAGTCTTGGAACTGTTGGAGGTGTGGGAGGGGAAAAACATCTTCACCGTGGATGTGGCTAAAATGAGGCGGGACCTTGACGCCCTGCCGCAGGTGGAGAAGGCCGACATCCGCCGGCAGCTTCCCGATCGCCTTGAGATCCGGATTTCCGAGCGCCAACCCGTGGCCTGGGTGGCGGCTTCCGCAGATGCAGAGCTTGGGGTTGGGGTTGCCTCGCTGCTGGTCGACACACGCGGGTTTGTGATGCGCACCCGAAAGGTGCTGCCAGAGCATCTCGCTCTGCCACGCATCATCGGCGTGGTGATGGAGGATGTGGCCCCCGGCCAGAAGCTGCCCACGGCGGAGGCCCTCTCCGCCCTCGAACTGATCAAGCTCAGCGTGGATGACATCCGCTGGCAGCCCAGGGTTGTGGACGTGAGCAAGGGTTACTGCCTTCTCGTGACGGACGATCGCAGGGCCCGGGTGACCTTTGGCTTCGACAACATCGAGGGCCAGTTGGGCCGGCTGCGCCAGCTTCTGGATTATGTCGAGCCGCAGAATCGCGAATTGCAGTCGGTCAACCTGATGCTGGAGCGGAATATTCCCGTCGTGTTCGCCTCGCCGCCCACCCCGCCAACCCTTCCGGTCATTGATCCCAAAACGGGCAAGCCGAAGCCCGGCGCGAAGGGCGCCCCCATCGCCCAGGCTGTCCCTTTTTCGGGCGGCGTGTCCGGTGGAGTCATCCAGGCGGCCGCCCTG